>JAFMRP010000006.1 GCA_017354095.1 Ktedonobacteraceae bacterium | reverse complement strand
CCACCGTGGGCCGGCTGTCCTCTGTATTCCGAGCACCAACGACGGTCCTCTTGTCCAGACAGCCAACGATGCTGGCGCGTCTGGCTGCGCCCAGGCCGTCTGCAAGGAAGTCCGCGCGTCTCCCTGCGGTCAGGTGCACGGAAAGGAATCACCCACGAGGGGTGGCCCTACATCTTGGGTGGAGTGCGAATGAGAACGCGAGCCGGCCACCCGCAAGGGGTGGCCTTACATTTTATTAGCCTTCTTGTTGTTCAATGGGGTGCCAGTTGCTGCTATCATACAAGGGGTAAGAGATTTCCCAGGCCTGGCCCGGCTCCTCGCGCGCTTCCCAGCGGCGCAGCGCGTCGAGCAGCACCTGGCGTTGCAGGGCTGGCTGGTGGGGGCCGCCGAGGCTGTGGCCCAGTTGGAAATGGTGGGGAGCGATGGCTCTGGGCGGTCCTGCCTGGCGCGATTGTTCGGGGGCGACCGTGATGAGCACGGTTGGAATGCCGGTCATCTCCACCTCGCGGGCAATTGAGCAGACTACTCTGTGACAGAGAGGGCATCCAGCAGTTAGAATAACGCCGTCAGCATTCGAGCGTAGGATTACCTTCGCCATTTCTGGCGCGGCCCGCTCGTATAGATCGCGGAATTGTTGTGTGTAGCCCATAAAGCCGAGATGTTTATTTGCGACCCCGGCGATAATTCCCTCGTTGGCCAGTTCACGCAGGCGATCAAAGGGAAAAACGCAGTTGATATCTTGATCGGCGTCGCGATGATCGTAGTGTTCGTGCGTGATCATGAGATCACGGCTCTCGACGGAGCCAGAGATCACGCGCCAGCTATTGTCGCCGGCCAGATCGAATGGCTCCTGGTCGCGCTGGTGGACTCCGGCGGTGGTGATCAGCGCGAAGACGGTTTCTTTCAGTTCGCGGTTGCATGGTGTATAGGGGATACACCGCTTCGACATGGGCATGTGCCTCTCTAACCCCTCTCTACAAGCTGTCTGATGCACGCTACTTGCATTCGCTTCGTGGTGAAAATGTAGCCAAATTGACATCCAATTTGGCAAAATGACCATTATTTCACGCGTGTATAGAGACTATGCAGCGTGTTCATGGCCTCCTGTTGTATGCCAGGAATCACATGGCTATAGACACCGAGCGTCGTCTCAATATGGCTATGCCCAAGTAACTCCTGAATGACCTTGATATTGACGCCCAGACTCAGCAGGATGGTCGCCGCGCTGTGCCGAAGATCGTGAAAGCGGACACGTGGGAGCATGGCATCTCTGAGCAATCGGGCATATTGGTTCCGCAGCAACGAATCACAGTAATGATTCCCCTGAGCAGTTGTAAAGACCAGGTCCTGATCCTTCCAGCATATCCCTGCCTTCCGGCGTGCCTGCAGTTGGCGGGCACGATGGGTATGTAATAAGTCTACCACAAATGGTGGCAAGGTAATTGCCCGTTTGCTGCTCTGCGTCTTTGGTTCTGTCTCGATATACCGGGTTTTTCCACCATCTACGGCCACATAAGTGGCTGTACGTTTCACCTGTAGCGTTCTGTGTTCTAGATCAATGTCACTCCAGCGCAGCCCAAGCAACTCTCCTTTTCGCATGCCCGTCGTGATAGCCAGGGTAATCAGGCACTCCAGCGGATGCCCCCGAGCAACCCGCATCAACTGTTGAGCCTGCTCAATCGTGAAAAAGAGCATTTCCCGCGGCACCAACCTGGGTAGCGATACATCTTTATAGCGCGGGAGCAAATGAGTCACAGTTCGCTCTGCGATCTGAACTTTCCGATCACAGAGCACCTGGTGGATTTCAGGGATACTCCGGTGAGCGGTATAGCGCAGCGCGCCAACCAGAGCAATCACGTCCAGGCCGAACTCACCGTGCGGTAAGGCCCATCCTCCCTCTTCTTCTGGTCGATAGGGGCAATGATACCGTTCACACTGGTGATTGCGACAACGACGGACATGAAGCGTCAGACGATAGACCCCATGCAGCGTCGTAATAGACCGATGAGTATGGTAAGCGACCCACATGGGTTGGCCGCACAGGACGCAGTGCGTGCGCTGTGGGATCAATGTCTGTTCTGCCGTCGCTTTCGCTCGATATCCCCTTCTTGCCATCGCATTCTCCTCATGTTCTCCTCGTACGAGCGAGCAAAGATCATTGCACAAATCGTTCGCTGCCTCTTTGGGCAGGGATCTTCGCTCCCTCTTTCCAACAGCTTCGGGATCAGAAAGAATGAAGGGATGTTTTTCGTTCCTCACGATCCAGGCTGAAACAATCGTGTGTCTGTGATACCACCGCGTGTGTGATGGACTTTGTGGAAGCGGAAGACGGTATGGTATGCTGCAAGTTATGGCGTGATCTTCGCTGCTTTCACCGCTGGCATAATCTGTTCAGCCAAGAGCCGCAGCGTTTCCCTATCGTCTCGAAAGAGTGAGCAGATAAAATACTGGACGCCCGCAGAGGCCAGAGCCTGATAGGAGGAAATCACCTCTTGCGGCACTCCTGCGATCAGACTCGATCCGAACATCTTGAGCCACCCCTGCGGTAAGTTGTCGAGTTTGTCATGCAGCATCTCGTGGGTCTCAGCCAGGACCAGTGGGAAGGTCAGATGGCTGCGCAGGATTGAGTCGTAGGGACGTCCCTGTGCTTCACAGTGGCTCCGCAAGACATCATACTTGCGCACTACGTCGGACATCTGATAGGCCCCGCCCATGACGGCATGGGCACCAAAGTTGGCGACATCGGCATATTGAGCCACCTGTCGCAGGGTCACGCGCTCACCTCCACCAGCGATCAGCAACGGGATACGGGGCTGTTGTACCGGCTTGCCAGGCAAACGAGCCTGCTGCGCCTCAAGAGGAGTTCCCTCAAAGGTGAACTCCTCGCTCCGCCACAATCCCACGATGGTCTGGATCGCCTCTGCCAGCGCCTGCTGCCGTGCTTTCGTACTCTGGAGCGCAATACCAAGCTGTTCAAACTCCTGGGGCAAATCTCCAATGCCCACACCAAGAATCACGCGTCCATTGCTCAGACGATCCACGTCAGCTGCCAGGCGCGCGAGCATGGCGGGGCTGCGGTAGAAGATACAACTAACCAGGGTACCCAGACGAATCTTCTTCGTCGCCTGAGCCGCAATGGTCAGGGTGATCCAGGCGTCCTGAGATAGCATGGGATGATCACTGGCCCAGTACGAGTCGAAGGCAAGACCTTCTACCATCTGCACCCAATCGCGTTGCTCTTGCCAGTCGGTGCCCTGATCCATCATCTGAGCGCCGAAGCGGATCTGGTGCTGTCCTTCGGCTACCCAGGGATGTGTGATCCATGGTGCCACCCCTTCACGCGGCTCGGCTTTGCTGTCTCTCTGCTCATCGTATGTATCCATCTGTTCCTCCTTCAATGTTCCTCAATATGGTCGATCATGTTGTGCCAACCCTACTGTTCTCAGAGGAGAAGTGTAGCGGAGGAATGCTGACAACCCTATGTCACTGTTCGCGATACCGGTCTGCAATCTCCTGGGCCATCTGCTGAACCAGGCGGCACAAGTCAGGAGGGGCGAGCACTTCAGCATCAGGACCAAAGCTGAGTAAGAAGCGGGCAAGCCAGTCATTTTCGGCTGGGGGCCACCGAAAACAGAGGAGTCCTTCCTCCTCGCCGAGTGGTTGGATGGCTTCACTGAAATACGGGTTACGCTCCATCATGAGGAGACCACGGGCGGTCAGGCGGATACGGACTTCCGGGTGTGAGGGGTGCTTGTAAGGGAGCCGAGAGGGCAAAGGCGCAGGGTGTTCTGGTGGCTGGGTCGTACTCACAGCAAGAAAGCGATCAACGCGATACGTCCGTTCTTCTTGATGGTCTTGTGAATACGCTTCGCAGTACCAAAATCCTCCTGTGGAGTAGAGGCGACGGGGAAAAATGGTTTGCTGAGAAGTTCTTCGCTCGGAGCGATAGGTGACATGGAACCATTGTCCGCGGCGTATCCCCTCAAGAAGCTGTTCAATAAACGGCGTGGCATAGGTCCGCGCCGGAATAGCAAACTGAAGCGCTTGGAGCCACTGCTCTGTCTCCTGGTGATGCTGGGCGGGAATCAGGGCCTGGATTTTGGCGAGCAAGGACTCTCGTTCCTGCTGAAAAGGCGTCTCGGCGAGTTGAGAGATACTGCTCAGCGCGAGACGTAACAGCAAGGTCTCATGAAAGGTCAATTGCAGGGGCGTCAAGGAGTAGTCTGGCATCAGCGTATAGCCACCGTTCACCCCCACTTCGGTCACAATGGGTATCCCCATTTCGCAGAGCGCCTCGATATCGCGAAACACGGTCCGTTTCGACACTTCAAAACGGCGAGCAATCTCACTGGCGGTGCGTCTGCCTCCCTGGAGGAGCAAGACGATAGCGGTCAGACGGTCCATGCGATTCACTCTCGTTGCTTCCTCTCTTACCCAGTAATCTCTTCACAAGGCACAAAAAATGTGGTGCCTCGATGACATGTTGGAAGATCGAGGCGCAAGCGACATGGCGCAAGAACACTCATGATTGTAGCAGGCACAGGAGGTCAACAGCAATCTGATCGGAATGACTTGGAGTGAACCCTTGAGACCGGGTTCACTCCAAGTCATTCCCCCTTTCGCCCATTGACATCAAGGAAAGATTGCCGTTCTTGAAAAAAAGCTGAGCAAGAGGGCAGAACGGTTGTTTTCGTAGACGAAGCGGGCTTTTCTCTGCTTCCCATGGTGGTGCGAACCTATGCGCCGGTTGGCCAAACACCCGTGCTGAAAGTGCCGCTAACTCGTGATCATATTTCGGCGATTGGCGGCATCACTCCAGAAGGACGAATCTTCATGCAGATGCAAGAGCGTGCTGATCGCGCTGAACAGGTGGTCGTCTTCCTGAAGCTGCTCATGCGCAAAATCAAGGGAAAGCTCTTGATGATCTGGGATGGCTCCCCCCATCCATCGCGCCACTGTCATCAAAGACGTTCTGGCGGTCTGTGGCGCCCAAACGTCTCCATCTGGAACGACTACCAGGCTCTGCACCCGATTGGAACCCACAAGAAGGAGTCTGGAACGTGCTCAAACGTCGCGAACTCAAAAACCGGTGTTGCCGGAGTCTTTCTCATCTGCACGAAGAGCTCGTACGAGCCAAAGCGCGTCTTCGCCATCGATGGGAACTGCTCCCGTCCTGTTTCTCTCAGGCGCTCGGCGAGAGTGGTAAGAAGGTTTAGGAAGTTACTCAAAGCTCAGTAAGCAGAGCCGAATGCTGGCGATCTGGATGAGAGCTTGACTACTGGTCGGCAAGCCCTCATAATCGCGGGCTAAACGGCGAGAACGGATCAACCAGCCAAAGTGCGTTCGACTTTCCAGCGATGCCGTTGAACTTGAAAGCCGCCTTTGGGCAAGACCTTGAGAAGCGGCTGGTCATTCACCAGTTCCCACTTTTGATGGGACTCGTTGCCCTCCTTGGGAAGGATCTCGGTGTCCCATCCCAGCAGGTCTTTGATCCACTGTTTGAGCGGCCCGGTGTAGCCATGGTCGGCAAACAAATGGACCAGACGGGGAAACCGTCCAACGACTTGTGGCAACAGTCGTCGCGCGCCATCACGATCACTGACATTGGCCGCGTGAACCAGGACCGCGAGGATCAAGCCCTGCGTATCAACGAGCAGGTGCCGCTTGCGCCCAAAGATTTTTTTCCCGGCGTCGTAGCCGCGCTCGGTCCCTCGCACCGGAGCGGTCTTGATGGACTGGCTGTCGATGATCGCGGCGCTGGGTTCCTCTTCGCGCCCCATCTGGGTTCGCACCTGTTTACGCAAGGCGGTCATGGCTCTTTCCCATGTGCCATCTCTTTTCCACTGGCGGAAATAATGGTACACGGTTTTGCCGTTGGGCAGATCGTGGGACATCTGTCGAGCGCGTTCAGCCCGTTCGCAATAAGTAAAAGATGCCATTGACGATCTCGCGGCGCGAGATGGGCTTGCGGGGCGACCAGGCTCCCGGTTCTGGGATAAACGGAGCCAGAATGGCCCATTGGGCATCGGTCACGTCCGATGGGTAAGGCTTTCGAGTCAGCTGATCGGTCATCTTAACTGATCCTTTCTCTCGCTTGATGGTCTCCTTTCTCTTTTTCTCTCGGCACGTTTCTTAGTTTCGACACTCTCTTAGCACTCGGCAGAGATATTGAGCTGTACTGGCCTATTGAAGTAGCACCGCTATAAAAGGGTATATGTGGTCATCAGTATAAGGATGATGGTTATCTCACAAAGGTAGTCGAGCAGTAAGTTTGTTCAAACTCACCGCTCAACTACCTCTCCATATTCATTTCGTTTTATCCTGTTCCAGTTCTTGCACATGTTTTTTAACCAGCACAAAACAGCCTTTGTCCGAAACCCGGAGCTTAGATCCATTGGTATTGGCGGTCGTTTGACCACCATTGCCGGGCTGCTGTGATGACTGAACGAGAGGCACCCACATGGCTCCGAAGCGAGCGCGGGTCAGAGCGACATAGGCAATGCGGCGGGACTCGTCGTTCATCGCCTGGGCATAGGTGCCAACATCCTGACCCAGGAATGTCGCCTGACTGAAGATCAGTTCGCGCAAAGGATGCTCTTCTGGCGGTTGGGCATCATCGAGCAACAGCACCACATCGGCTTCCAGCCCTTTGGATCGGTGGAAGGTTAAGCGACGCACCCGGACATCTGGAATGCTCATGATGTTTTGCCGGCGCAGTACGCTGAGCAACTGGCTTCTGAGCTGCTCATCTCTCAAGGGGATCGCCTCCAACGTCGCATTCGTGCGCGCCAGAATAGAGACCGCCAGCAGGCGCTGCTCTCGACCTTTGCGCAGGTGGGCAAGCTGGCCGCTCGCCTCCAGATCACGCAGTAACGCAGCAACGGAGAGCGCAAAGGTTCGCCAGATGCCTTGTTCTGAGGCACCTTCTGTTCCAGGTAAGCGAAGCTTCGATGAGTTGGATCGGATGAGCAAGATCCTGCTCCATCGGAGCTAAGATACTTTTACCATGTTTGGCCACTTTGCGCGTCTCCAGGATGGGTCTCAGTACCACCTCTGCGGCATCGATCATCGGCTGGCGTGAGCGAAAATGCTCCTCCAGGACCACTTTGCTCGCCTGGTCCGCTTGCATCGTCGGGAAATAGCGGTCAAAGTGCATCAGGAAGATCGGATGGGAGCCGCGCCACCCATAGATTGATTGGTAATCGTCGCCGATAGAGGTCACGCTGACATCGGCTCCTCCTGTCTCGTGCATCATTGCACGCAAGGGACGCGGGCAATGAAGAGAGGGAGAGGAGAAGGGCCTGCAAGGAACGAAGCAAGGTTCTTCTCCTCTCCCTCTTAACGCTCATATTGCTTGATACCTGTATCTCTCCCTCTTTTGTTGGATTCGATGTTACCGTCCTCCCAACGAGCGTAATCAAGAATACAGCACACGAACAATCTCTAGTGAGGGAGTGAGGCGAGCAGCTTATCAGGTGAGAGAGGTAGGTCGCGAATACGAATGCCTGTCGCATGGTAGACGGCATTGGCAATTGCTGCCGCTGTACCAACGATGCCAATCTCGCCAATACCCTTGGCACCAACAGGGTTTACGTAGGGATCAACCTCATCAATCCACTGGATTGTGACATCTCCCACATCAGCATTGGTCGCGATATGGTACTCCGCAAAATCGTGGTTGACATACTCTCCAAAGCGTGGGTCCATCACACTCTGCTCGTGGAGTGCCATTGAGAGGCCCATCGTCATACCGCCCAGGAACTGCGAACGTGCGGTTTTGGCGTTAATGATACGGCCAGCAGCAAACACACCGAGCATACGTGGCACACGAATTTCACCCGTATCTCTATGGACGCGGACCTCCGCGAACTGCGCGCCAAAAGAATGCATCGCATACTGACCCGCATAGGGACTGCGCTCCAGTCCACCTCCCACTTCCAGGCCTCCCTCCGGCAACTCACCTCCCAGCTCGCCATACAATTTGGCGCGGAACTTCTGAGCAGCATCCATGATCGCCGATCCCCAGGAGGCCGTACCAGCAGAGCCACCTGCGAGCCCAGCTATCGGGAGATTGGTATCGCCAATCTCTAGCTGGATCTGTTCCAGAGGAACGTCAAGTGCATCGGCGGCGATCTGTGCCAGGATCGTCCAGGCCCCCGTTCCGATATCCGAGGCATCGATGAGCACCCGATAGTGATGAGCGCGTTCCGCACGGATGCTGGCTGTTGAGGGGAAAAACACCGCTGGAAAGGTGGAGGAAGCAACTCCCGTCCCAATGAGCCAGCGCCCCTCCCGCCGCGTTCCGGGCTGATGTGAGTGCTGCTGCCAACCAAAGGCTTCAGCTCCCTGGCGAAGACAGGCGACAAGGTTGCGACTACTGAAGGGCAGACCGGATTCAGGATCGACCGCTGTATCATTCTTGATACGAAACTCGATAGGATCGATGCCGCAAGCCTGCGCGAGCTCATCTATGGCCGATTCGAGGGCAAACATCCCTGGGCACTCGCCCGGAGCACGCATGAAGGTAGGGATCGGCACATCCAGGCGCGCCAACCGGTGTGCCGTGCGGCGATGTGGCGCAGCATACATCATGCGTGTGGCGCTAGCGGTCGGCTCGGCAAAATCATGAATCGTGCCAGTCTGCTCCACGACCTCATGGGAGATAGCCGTAAGCCGTCCATCCTGCTCGGCTCCCAGGCGCACATGCTGGATCGTCGGTGTGCGATAGCCGACCACCGCAAACATCTGCTGACGCGTCAGGGCCATCTTCACAGGTCTTCCCTTTATAAGCTGGGCAGCCATGATCGTCAGAAGAAAATGCGGGTTACCACCTTTCGAGCCAAAGCCTCCTCCAACGAAGGCGGAGATCACACGCACATGTTCAGGTGGGAGATGGAAGGCTGTGGCTGCAATATGCTGAACGGCATGAGGTCCCTGGTTGGAGTCGTAGATCGTCAGACTCCCATCTTTCCAGATCGCAATCGTCGCATGAGGCTCCAGGGCATTATGATGATATGCAGGCGTGGTGTAGGTTTGATCTACCTGGACAGGAGCAGACAAGAAAGCCGCCTCGACATCGCCATGCTCCGTGTCCGTCTCCATGCCAGCAACAAGCGCTTGCGGCTTCACAAGATCAGCGCGGTCGGCACGCAATTGAGCATCGAGGGGCAACGCTTCATACTGAATATCGAGGAGCTCAGCGGCCAGGCGCGCGTTCTCCAAGGTCTCCGCCACAACCACCGCAATGAATTGTCCGCGATAGGCGACACGATCCGATTGCAGCACCGCCAGATCATTATTGGGGCCAAGGAGTCCAACCGGAGCAATCTTCGGAGCATTCTCATGCGTAATCACCCCAAGGAAGCCGGGCACGGCACGGGCATGGGTCGCATCCATAGAAACGACGCGGCCCTTTGCAATCGTACTTTGAACTGGAAAAGCGTACACCACATCCTCAAACTGATACTCAAAGGCATAGGTAGCGGTCCCCGTCACCTTCTTGGGTCCATCAAGGCGGCTGATCGGTGCACCAATCATGGGTTTGGTTGTCTGGATCATGAATGGCTCCCTTCTACAAGCTCCTGCAAGGTACGAACCAGCATGTTGCGAGCAAGCTGAAGCTTAAAGGCATTCTCACGTGAAGGCTGGGCATCGGCAAGCTCAGCTTCGGCGGCTTGCAGAAAAGACGCTTCGGTCGCAGGTGCGCCGCGTAGGACTGCTTCGGCCTTCTGTGCGCGCCAGGGAATGGTCGCCAGTCCACCGAACGCCAGACGCACATCGCGGATCACCCCTCGATCCACATCGACTGCGGCGGCGAGCGAGACGAGTGCGAAGGCATAGGAGGCCCGATCGCGTACCTTCCGATAGCGTGAGGAGGTAGCAACGGGCAGTCCAGGCACCTCAATCGAGGTGATCAATGCACCATGCTCCAGCACCGTCTCGCGTTGCGGCTCAGCGCCAGGAAGGCGATAGAAATCGAGCAAGGGGATATCCCGCTCTCCGTGTGGACCCAACACATGGATACTCGCACCAAGAGCAGCCAGGGGCACCGCCATATCAGACGGATGTGTGGCGATACACGCCTCTGAGGTTCCTAAAATCGCCATGCTGCGATGATAGCCGTCGCGAGCGGAACAGCCGCTGCCTGGTTCACGCTTATTGCAGGGCTTGGTGACATCCTGAAAGTAGACGCAGCGTGTCCGCTGTAAGAGATTTCCCCCAACCGTCGCCTGATTGCGAATCTGTCCCGAAGCTCCCGCGAGCAAGGCCTGAGCAAGGAACGGAAACTTTTTGCGAATGAGCAGGTCGGCCGCAAGATCGGAGTTACGGACGAGCGCTCCAATACGGACACCACCGTCTGGGAGAGCCTCGATACGATTGTAGGGAAGGTGTGTAATATCGACAAGCACATCTGGCTGGCTCACACCGAGCTTGAGATGGTCTACCAAATTGGTTCCTCCGGCAAGATAGCCAGCATGCGCGGCCTGCGAGACCAGGGCCACGGCACTCGCGGCATCCTGGGCCCGCTCATATCGAAACGGTTTCATCAGCGTGCCTCCTCATCTGTTCTCTGTCTCTGGTGAGATATCTCGGCAATTGCTGGAACAATGTTGGCGTAAGCGGCACAGCGACAGAGATTGCCACTCATCCGTTCACGAATCTCTTCTTCATCGAGAACGACCTGCTGAGCAGTCAGGTCTGTGCTCACCACACTGGGCCAGCCAGCCTTCGCCTCGCGTAACATCCCAACCGCTGAACAGATCTGACCAGGGGTACAATAGCCGCATTGAAAGGCATCGTGCTCGATAAAGGCCTGCTGCATTGGATGCAACTGCTCGCCCTCGCTCAGTCCCTCAATCGTGATGATCTCTGCTCCCTGGCAAGCGACCGCCAGCGCGAGACAGCTATTGATACGTCTTCCATTGAGCAAAACCGTACAGGCTCCGCACTGCCCGTGATCACATCCTTTCTTCGATCCAGTGAAAGCAAGATGCTCGCGGAGTACATCGAGCAGAGTGACACGAGCGTCAAGCTCCAATGTATACTCTTTTCCATTGACACGGAAAGTCACGCTGAGCAACTGTATGGGATGCGTCGTATTTGTAGACAGGATCATCCTAAACCCCTTTTCGCAACTAAAAAACGATCAGAAATCGATGAACTACTCCTCCTTGGCGCTTGCAAGAGGGTAAATCGCTTGCTAGAATAGGGATAGCTCATACGCGATAACCCTATGCTCGTGCACGATACACCGCAGCATAGCACACGCGTTTGCAATATGTCAAATGCTTACATATGTAATTTTCTGACATAAGGATAGCTTCAATGAATACACTCGCATACATTTTGTTAGGGATGTTAGCACGTGAACCATTGTCAGGATATGATCTTGCAACGCTTCTGAAAAAACATTTTGGCCCGTTCTGGGCAATCAGTCATACCCAAATTTATCCGGCACTGGCCCAACTAGTGGAGGCGGGCTTCACCACCTACCAGATTATCGAACAACAAGCCAGGCGCCCGGACAAAAAAATCTATCAGATTACAAAAGCAGGTCAGGTAGCACTTCGGGTCTGGGTAGAATCCTCGACCTCTCCAACAGTCATACGCGATGAGTTTCTCTTGAAAGCCTATAGTCTCTGGGTGGCAGATCCCCAACACATGCAGGCCATTTTTCGTGAGCAGATCGCGCTGCACCAGGAACGGCTCTCTATGCATGAGCAGGAATTGGAGGCGAAGCGAACCAGGTATCTGGCAATGTCACAGGGAAACAGTGAATCCTTAGCTATGGCAGAACTCATTTTCAAATACACCATAGGGTATGAACAAAATTATATTCGCTGGTGCAACGATGTGCTCCACTACCTTGAGCAGCGTGAGGAAGTTCATAGAGAAGAGGAGAGATGATTGGACTCAAACGGGCCAACCTCACATCTTCCTCCTTCTTGACGTGCCTCTCCACCCCAGAAATCGATCCGCCCTCTCTAAATTGATGAGTTTGTGGCGTTGTTTAGAGCAACGAAAAGGGGCCCACTTGTTGTCGTCGCTCTATTGCAATCTTAACTGTTCTACTGCAAAGTGTCCCTTGCTCTAGTGCAGACTACGTATTCGCTCTCAGTCAAATTCACAATCCTATAAGTGTTAACAACATGAATGATGCGTCTGGCATCGTATGCTTCTTCTCTTGATATGTCGAAAAATCAGATGACGAGGAACCCCGTTGGGTTTTGCTGGTCTCTTTGAGTGCGCTCTCATGCTGGTAGTACTCTTGCAATGACGATAGGCCCTGTCAAACTGGGATATGACGCAAGAGCTGTTCCACTGCGGCACAAAAAGTCGTCACCCCATCTTCCTGTAGGATCTGAGCCCGGATCTCTCGCATGCGCTCTTGGTAGGCTGGCGTGGAGAGGAGCCGATTCAAGGCACGCTCTGCTCGCCTGGTGGTGTACTGCTTGCGGGGAATCCATAAGCCTGCTTGCCGCTGAACCATCTGTGCCGCATTGAAGGGTTGGTCCATTCCTCCTGGAACCACGAGGGAAGGCACCCCGGCCCGCAGGCATTGTGCGATCGTGCCAATGCCTCCATGATGAATCACCGCAGCGCAGGCGGGAAACACTTCCGAGAAAGGCACAAAGGAGAGGTAGAGTATATCTTCCCGCCCCTCTGGCAAGATGGCGGTTTGGGGCGCATTGATGACAAGCGCTCGTGCGCCACAAGCAAGAATGCTTTCGATACTGGTCTGATAATACGCCGCAAAGACGGCTCGTTCCTCGGGCACGACACTGCCAGCTGTCACTGCTACGATCGGTTGGTCGGTCTGGAGAAAGTCCTTGAGCATCTCTGGACACTGCCAGCTTTGCGGACGATCCCAGAAGTAGAACCCTGTCATCAGGAGCGATTCCGGCCAGTCATCAGGGCGAGGCAAAAAAGCTGGAGAGACGGCCAGGGCGGTGAGATGAGGCGAAAGGTTGCCCGTCCACATGAGATTGGTACGTGGCGGGACCTGAAACTCGCGCCTCACGCGATTGATCGGTTGGTCGACGATCTGGCGGAGAAATATACCTGCAAGAAACCAGGAAAAGCGGTTCCTCCAGCGTTGCAGTGGTGCTGGCAATGGAGTAGACAGGGGCTGAGCCGCTACCCGTGCTGAAGGGAGCGTAGAAGGCGTCAAGACCACAGAGACCCAGGGGAGGTGCAACAACTCGGCCACGATGGAGGCGGCGAACTGCGGCGCGACCGAGATGAGCAAATCGGCTTGCTGACATATCTCGCGTAATTCAGCCACTTTTGCAGGGAGCGTCGGCAGGATATACTGTTCCACTAAGAGGCGCAATGAGAGTAGTGGCTGGTCACGGTGAAAAATCTGCTGGCGAAACGGTGCTAAAGCCTTCTCCTGGTCTCCGGTTAAGAGGCGCACAGGAAATCCCTGGAGACTGATTTGAGGTTCCAGATTACCCTCAACCGAGAAAAGTACGTCATGTCCACGTGAACGTAACGCTGTTCCAAGCGCTATAAAGGGATTGAGATCTCCCATCGATCCAAAGGTAGTGATCACCATACGAGCCATGTTTTGTCTTCCCTCTTCTTTCTTCTTCCTTCCTCAGAAATTTCCGATACCATGCCAGCGTCTGATGAATCACCTTCCGATGGGTAATCGGTTGACGGTCCCCAAAGGGATGACGATAATTGCTGTTATTGTCAAAAAGACCAGAAATTGACTCTTATGGCGCATAAATTCGTCAGTTTAACGAACCTGAATAGATGAGCCAATACTATTTTTTTCGGCACATAACTTCTCGAATCTCAGATCGACTCATACTACCGCCAGATAATAGCAAACACAAAAGCCCATCGATCTTCCGCTTCACATGATCGGGGATTGCTAAAAATGGGCGCATGAGCCAAAGAGTCAAGTCACACAACCAGATCGCTTCCGCACTGAGAACAGTTATCAGTGTCCATTGGCACTTGGCCTTGGAAACCTACTCCGCTTGTCGGGACAGAAAAGGGAGTGTACACTGGAGCCAAACAGTTGACGAGGATCCCATGGATACCGAGATCATCTGATGTATTCTGATGTATGAGGTAGGGAAAAGCATTCGCACGATATGGGCCTATCACAACAACGGGGGTGATGACCATGGCCACGGCCATCTCAATACTGAAGTTTTTTCGAACCGGAGCGTTTGGTCCTCTGTACCTGGGAAGCACGCGAGCATACATCGAAGCTGCGCTCGGTCCTCCAGACGACTATCTCACGCTTTCGCGGCGCGAGCGGCGGCAGTATCAGGAGAAGGATCACTGGAGCTATTCTCGGGGGTGGTGCTATGGTGATGTCGAACTGTTCTTTGATGAGGAGCATCGTCTGCAGGCTATCCATATCGATTATTTGTTTGAGCGCATCCCCTCTGGTGGCGATAAAATACAATTAGATCCCTGGATCCTGCACCCTGGCTTTTCTCTCGATGAAGCGGAGAGCGCATTCACGGAGCATCAACTAGCGTATCATATTCGTCGGAAGGATCCTTTCCATCAAGACATCATCCATCTGGTCTTAGAGACGGGAACGGACTTGTATTTCGACGAAGCGCTTGAGGACCATCCGCGAGGGGAGAGTGGGCTAAGGTTATTGTATTTCCCGGATATGCTCAAGACCTACTATGATGAAGCTGGGAATCTGCGCCAACAGAAGGGGAGAAATGATCTTTCATCACACCAATAGATGATGCTAGATTTTCTGCTTGAGAAGCAAGTAGCCACACCGCCTCAGGAGGCAAGCATGGACGCCTATCGCGATCAAAACTATCTATTGAACCGCCAGTACCAGGATGCCACAAACTTTGGTGCCCGGGTGGATTTGCACCGGCGCTTTCGCGTCAACCCGTACGGCTTCCACCGCTGGGTTTTCGACCATTTCACCCTCAACGAAGGAAGCCAGGTTCTGGAGCTGGGTTGTGGACCAGGGGGGCTCTGGCGTAGCAACCACCAACGTATCCCGGCCAGCTGGCAGATCACCCTCACCGACTTCTCGCCAGGCATGCTACAGGAAGCGCGAGCGCTGCTTGGCGAGGAGCGCTTCACCTACCAGGTTGCCGACGCCCAGGCGCTGCCCTTTGCCGATGGGAGCTTCGACGCGGTGATCGCCAATCACATGCTCTATCACATCCCAGATCTCAAACGCGCGCTGAGCGAAATCCGGCGCGTGCTCAAGCCGTCAGGGCACTTTTACGCCACGACTTTTGGCCGAGAGCATCTGCGCGAACTGGATGAACTGATCTGGAAGCAGTGGCCACACCGTCCTGGGAAAGGATTAGGGAAAAGCGCACCCTTCATGCTGGAAAATGGACAGGAGCAACTGGCGCCTTTCTTCACACAGGTCACGCTTGAGACCTACGAGGATGCTCTGGAAGTCACCGAGGCGGAACCGCTGGCGGCATACGTGTTCTCGGGCAGGCTCGGTTCGTTCCTCACCCAGGAGATGCGTGAGTCGTTTACCAATCTGATCCGGCAAGAGTTGGCTGCGCGGGGAACGCTCCATTTGACCACCGCTTTGGGCATGTTTGAGGCGCAGAAGGCATAGGTGCCGAGAGGTCTCCTCTTCTCCTATATCAGGGAAGCTCTCTGTAATCTTATAGAGACGAGCGTTAGTCTTCATCCACTATCTGCAGGAGGTCATCTGAAGGATCCGTATAATTGCGCGATCGGCGAGGAAGAGCGTGCTGGAACGCATGAGCTTTGTGGGCATCGTGCCGTTTATCCAGCCATCTTGCGAAACAAACCAGGAATGGCACACTACCAAGTGCGATGCATGCAACCACGAGCTGGATGGCCAAAGACCAGGTCGTCACATCTCCCATCGGAATCCTCCCTTTTCTGCTTTCATCATGGGCACACGCTTTGCCAGATGAGTGTTTGTTATTATAGCATAAGCATCCCAGTATCACGATGACAAAAGAAATGCTCTCGAGAGCGCAAGTTCGATACGATCCTTGTCGATTGAACGTGCCACTGCGTTATTGACCTCCTAACTTTGCATTTTTCTTAGCGAGAGTTGAAGGCAAGCAAATGCTCAACGAGGAGGCTGGGAAAAGTGCAAAATCAGGGCAATCAACTACGACCAACTACAGCGGTTTGCGATAGCGCGGAAATTCTTTGACCACAGAGAAACCCATCTTTTCGTACAACGACCGGGCACCATGGCGATTGTTGGCGTCAGTGTGCAAGCGGACCCGTTGCACATCACGTTCGCGCAGGGCCGTGAGCACGTACCACATGAGAGCCTGGGCAATGCCCTGGCGTCGATACCTCCTGTCTACACTGACCTCGTCAATATAGCCACACCCCTTGGAGACCCGCCCAAGAACCATGCCAACAGGCTGATCTTGATCCCAGGCCACCTGCCAGAGTGTCTGATCGAGATCAGGTTGGTGAAGAAACTCCTGGTACTCTTCCTCAGAAGGAACTGGCGTTCCCCGCGAGGTTCCGGCCCAAAAATGAGCAATCGCCTCCCAGATCAAGCGAATCTGATCGGGCCTCACGGAACGCCGTTCAATCTTCACGGGTAGATGCGGCTCGGTGAGCTTGCGAAAGTCCGTGAAATCCATCTGGGCATTGACGTGAACACACCAATACCCCTCGTTCAACAAGAGCTCTGTGGCGGTTTTCTCCGTACTCGAAGCGTTCGCCCCCAAAACCCCCTTGCCATTGGTGGGATGCTCGTTGGCAAGCGCGCGGATACGCTCCTCCGCCCAGCGTAGCATCGCCGTGCCAAGCCCGCGCCCGCGCCATTGTGGAACAACCCGACCCAGATGCAGGTAGAGCCTGGTGCCATCTGCTTCTGTCCACCAGGAGAGACGAATGGAGGCGATCATTTCATCGCCATGGAGAGCAAAGAGCACATTCTGCGGGTCACGATCAGCACAATCGGCTCGCATCTCCTTAACGGTCGGGATCTTTTCCCGTGTGGAGAGAGGATCAATTGCATCAATGTCGCGACATGCTTCGATGAGCGAAACAGAGGCTGGGGCATCTTCTGGACCGTGGAGGTGACGAAATGTTCCTTCAGATAGAGATGGGACATATGGAAATGGGATCGGTGTCATACGTACTTGCTTCCTAACCGTTTATTTCATGATGTGCTTATCATTCTACATACGCTGCTAACGGCCATTTTCTGTCAACAGAGGAAACGCTGTGGCATGAAATAGGTGAATAAACGCCCTTGAGACCATGGAGGTGTCTGATGCCACAGCCTATTCTATGCCTGGATGAAGAAGTGCGCCACGTTGTCGAGCGATTCCGCCCGCTGTACTCCAAGGCACAGTATCAGTACTTCGTAACCGTACTGCTGGGGCGATGGAATGAGATGGAAGACGCACGCTGAGCGGAGTGCTGTGTGAGGTAGGCCAATCTCTCAGTTTGAGTGGGTTGAGCCGGTTTCTCGCAGAAGCTCCCTGGTACTCCGAAGCGGCCGTAGCCAGTTAGCAGAGGCACGTTCGGGAGGAGATGCAGCCACTGGTTACAGCAGAACAGGAACAACAATGCCACCAGCAGCCTAAGCGTCGAGGTCGTCCCAAACAGCCCCTCGTGACCGGGTATGTGATCGGGGACGATTCGACAATGAGCAAACCGAAAGGACGCAAAATGGAGAGTTTGGGCAAACATTACCCAACCACCTCTGACCAACGTATCGTTGGGCACAGTTTGGTGCAAGGACGCTCCATGCTGCTGGATCGCCGCTGTCCCCTGGTCCCGCAGTTGTACCGTCAGGCCAGGGTGTGCGAAGCCGAAAAGGTGCCATTCCACCGCAAGATCGAGCTGATGGAGGCCCTCATTCGTGAGTTTGAGCCGGTTGCTGGCACAACCCACGGGTTGCGCAACGAGAGCACCGACCCCACAAGAAAGAAGGAGAACGAGCACCTGGACAGGGAAGCGCATTTCTCCTGATCATGTCTCCCCTAAAGAGGTCTCCGACAAGAGAAAGATGAAGCAGGCGGGCAGCACCATTTGCGTGGAGGCTCAAGTTGAATCCACAATGCATTCGCCTACGTCTTCGACCGTCAGCGCCAATCCTTGTTGCCAGGCTGCCGCGAAGCGCTCCCCTGAGAGGCTGGAGCGAGCCAGGACGATTACGCTCTTGAAAACCTGCTCTTCATTGGGCGGCAGCGGCGTGTGGGCTTTCACTCGCAGACTGCTTGCCAGCGCGCACAGGAGAACGGCTTGCTCGTGCTCCCCTTCGGCGCTGCTGAGTGCTGCCATCCCTTCCAGGATGGTGGCTATGGAGGTGGGGTTGCCGATCCTGCGCTGAATGCGCAGGCTTTCCCGATAGTGGTTGTGAGCCAGGGCGTACTGCTGCTGCTCGCAGGCGATTTGCCCGAGCAGAGCCAGAGTACGGGCGATCCCCCAGGTGAAATGCTTGCTGCGGCAGTGTGCGAGCGATTCTTCTAGCACCGCTTGTGCGCGCACAAGGTCGCCTTGCGCACGCGCCAGCGTCGCGAGATTGTCGCGCGCGCGGCCCAGCGATCCGCCGTCGTCACCGCTTCCTCCTCTGAGCGCGTGCTGATAGCTCTGCTCAAAGGAGGCAGATGCCTGCTCCAGATCGCCGCGCGCCTGCGCCAGGTGTCCCAAAAGGGCCAGCGCATTGCTGATGCCCACATGGTTCTCTGTGTGTTCGCCCAGCGCCAGTGCTTCCTGCGCAATGGCAGCCGAACGCGCGGGCTCTCCTAGATGCCTGGCGATCCCGCCGGCGCAGTAGAGCGCGGCCAGCCTCACCGCGCTTGGCGCCTTACCCTCTTCGCTGGCCTGGCTATCCAACTCCAGCATCCTGGTCAGCCACGCGTCGCCCTCGTGGAGGTGGCCTTTTCTGATCCAGTAGGCGCCGCAGGCCGCAGCCAGGCGCAGCCCTGCGCTTGCCTGCCTCTGCTCGTAGGTCCACTGCAGCGCCACACGCAGGTTCGCCTGCTCTGCTTCTATCCACTCCCTCTGCGGGCGGTCTGGCATAATGGCCTCTTCCACCAGGCGGGTGAAATAATCGAGATGGCGAGAGCGATAGAGCGCTTCCTGCCCGGTTGCGCGCAGCTGCTCTTGCGCGTACTCCTGCACGAGTTTCAGTAGATGAAAACGCATGGTGCCATCTTCCGCCGCCTCGCTCTGCAGCAAGCTTGCCTCCACTAGCTCGTGCAGGTGCGTCAATACGTCACCAGGACCTGACGCGCCGTCTTCGGCGCACAGAAAAGTCAGGGCCTCTTCGCTACAGCCCCCTTCGCACAGGCTGACGATGCGCAGGAGCTGCCGGGCAGGGAGAGTCAACAGATCGTCGCTCCATGCGATTGCCGCCTGCATCGTTTGCTGGCGCACCGCTGCATCCCTGGTGCCGTGTTTCAGCAGGGGCAGGCGGCGCTGCAGGCGCGTAAGCAGCTGACGCAGAGAGAGGACCTTGATCTGTGCAGCCGCCAGCTCGATCGCCAGTGGCAAGCGATCCACCTGCTCGCAGATCGCGGCAACGATGGTATCTTCGGACTCAATGTCCGGCCGTACAGCCTGCGCACGCTGCAGAAAAAGCGTCTTCGCAGCTTCAAGCGCAAGCGGTGCAATTGGCATTTCCTGTTCACCGCGCAGGCGGAGCGGAGTACGGCTGGTGACGAGGATGCGCAGGTGAGGGCAGTTTTGCAAAAGCTCGGCCACGTAGGTAGCTGACTCGATGACCTGTTCAAAATTATCGAGCACGAGCAGTAGATGCTTTTCCGCCAGGAAATTGCTGGTCTGCTGCGCGGGTGAGATGTCAGCGGACCCGCGCAGCCGCAGCGCCTGGGCGATCAGGGTGGACACGACCGCAGCATCCGCGGTCGCGGCCAGCGCGACAAAGACCACGCCGTCTTTAAAGTCGCCGCGCAGCAGGTGGGCAACATCCAGCCCCAGATGGGTTTTCCCGACGCCGGCTGGTCCCAACAAGGTGAGAAGGCGCGCTCTATCCCCGCGCAGCAGCGCGATGACACGCGCGATGTCCTGCTCGCGCCCGATCAGCTGCGTCGGCGGAATCGGGAGCACATAGAGCGGAGGGGCGGCAACCACGTCTGTGAGAGCACTCGCGCGGGCGGCAGCAATCAGGG
>JAFMRP010000138.1 GCA_017354095.1 Ktedonobacteraceae bacterium | reverse complement strand
CGCTCGATATACCATCGCTCGATATCAGCTTCATCCGCATCGACATAGATCGAAAAGTCGAAAAAATCGGAGACAAATAGCCTCGCCACCCTGCCAGGCTGAACACTCCCTGTCTGCAAAACATTCAGCCCCTCAACAATGAGGATATCTGGCTGCTCAACCACCTGCACCTCGCCGGGAAGAATATCGTAGGTGAGGTGAGAGTATCTGGGCACCTCCACACGCGGCTGGCCGGATTTCACATCTATCATGAATTGGAGCAGGCGATGGAGATCGTAGCTTTCGGGGAAGCCTTTGCGCTCCATAAGCTCGCGTTCCTGGAGGATACGCCTGGGATAGAGAAACCCATCTGTCGTGACCAGATCAACACGCGGGCTTGTAGGCCAATCGGACAACAGGGCACGCAGTACGCGTGCCGTGGTACTTTTGCCAACAGCCACACTTCCGGCAATCCCAATGACATAGGGAACGTGTGTGAGCGGCGCGCCTAAAAACGTTGATCTTGCCGCATTGAGGCTTTGCATCGCCACCACGTAAAGCTTTAACAGGCGCGACAGCGGCAAATAGACCTGGGTTACCTCGTGGAGAGAAACGCGCTCGTTGATACCTCGCAACGCGGCCAATCGCTCCTCGGACAGCGTCAACGGCATATTGGCACGCTGCTGCTCCCATTCTTCACGCGTGAAGGAGATATATGGGGAGAGTTTTTGATTGTTTTCCATTCAGGCTGTCCTGGCAGAGCCTCTTGGCAGCGGAGCGCGCCCTGGAGGCTGGGTAGGTCGCGGTCCCGCCTGAATGGGCGCGATAGGACGGGTGACGACCCCACCCTGGGGCAGAAGAAGCTCCTCCTCGTGATGGCACACCTTCAGCGAAGGGCCTTCGAGCAGGCGATAGGTCGCGTCTGTCGCTGTCACCTCAACACGCAAGCGGCGGCCACGGAACAGAAGGTTGAAAGAGAGTCGTTTGAGCGCTTCGGGTAGCCGGGGGGCAAAGTAGAGCGAGCCATTGCGCACACGCATCCCCCCAAATCCAGCAACCAGCACCGTCCATGTTCCCGCGAGTGAGGCAATATGGACCCCTTCTCGCACATTGGATGCCAGATCATGGAGGTCTATAAGCGCCGCTTCGCCCAGGTAGTCATAAGCGAGCTCAAGCTGGCCCACCTCGGCAGCGATGACGGCCTGTGTACATGCTGAGAGCGAGGAGTCGCGCACCGTCAGCGGCTCGTAATACGCGAAGTTGCGCGCCTTCTGCTCCGGTGTAAACATGTCGCCACGCAGATGCATCGCGAGAACGAGATCAGCCTGCTTAACAACCTGCTTACGATAGAGATCAAAGTATGGGAAGTGCAGGAGCAGGGGATACTGCTCCGGTGCAGTGCTGGCGAAATCCCAGACTTCGTGATCGGTAAAGGCCTCAGCCTGAGGGGTCACCCCCAGGCGCTCATCATACGGGATGAGCATCTTCTCAGCTGCCTCGCGCCACCTGGCAACCTCCTCGGCTCCCACTTCGAGGGCGAGTGCCTTCTCGGGATAGCGCTGTACAACATCTGCCGCCCAGCGCAGGTTGTGCTGCGCCATGAGATTGGTGTAGACATTATTGTTAGCCAGGGCGCTGTACTCGTCAGGTCCGGTGACACCATCGATGCGAAACTGGTCTGTAGCAGGATTATAGTACCCAAGTGAACACCACAGCCGCGCCGTCTCTACGAGCAATTCGAGGCCTACCTCCTGCTCGAACGTGGTATCTCCAGTCGCCTCGATATAGGAGGCCACTGCATACGCAATATCAGCGTTAATATGAAACGCGGCAGTGCCTGCAGGCCAGTATCCTGAACACTCCGCCCCACGGATGGTGCGCCACGGAAAGGCTGCACCTTGCAATCCGAGTTCACGTGCATGCTCTTTCGCTTTTTCGAGTATCAACTGGCGCCAGTGCAGTACGTCAGCCGCAGCGTGTGGGAGGGTCAGTGTGAGCACCGACAGGACGAAGATCTCGGCATCCCAGAAAGCATGACCGTCGTAGCCGGGACCGGTCAGCCCTTTTGCTGGGATGGGACGCCGCTCCCCGCGTGCCCCTGCCTGCAGAACGTGGAAGAGGGCAAAGCGCACCGCCTGCTGAATCTCAGGGTCACCCTCCAACTCGACATCTGCATGCTCCCAGAAGTCGTCCAGATAGGCCCGCTGCTCACGGAGCAGACCTCTCCAGCCGGTCAAACGCGCGGCGGACAACGCGGCCATGACCTGGTCGTGGATCGCGGGCCGGGAACGAATGCTCGACCAGCCATAGGAGATGAGCTTGACAATCCGCAGCCGCTCGCCTGGCTGAAGCCGGGTAGTGACGGTAACGCGAACAACATCAGGGGAACTTTCGGACTCGACAACGGTCTCGGATGGCCCCTGAATATGGTGATCCATCGCCGCTCCTATGCGCAGACCACTGACCCTGGTCCGATGGACAAGGAGCCCTGAGGCGCCCCGAGCCTGGTGCTCCTCGCTCTCCAGCGCGGACGAGAGTGCCGCACCCACCCGTGGATCTTTGCTCTGAGCTGGCAGCACCTCGTTGGCGACCAGTTCTGACTGCACGACGATACGCAATTCAGCATCAACCGGCTCGACCTCGTAGCAGATCGCCGCGATGGCTCGCTGGGTGAACGATACCATCCGTACAGACGAGACCTTCACGGTACGTCCTGCCGGTGAGGTCCAGCAAACACTGCGGCGGAGCACACCGTTGCGCAAGTCGAGATCCCGCTCATGATCCTGAATCTCCCCATAACGAACGTCAAAGGGTTCATCGTCGACGAGGAGACGAATGAGTTTGCCGTTGGTGACATTAATAACGGTCTGCCCGGACTCGGGATAGGCATACCCACCCTCCGCGTAGGGCAAAGGGCGAAGTTCGTAGAAGGAGTTCAGATAGGTGCCGGGGAGGCCGTGCGGCTCTCCCTCATCGAGATTGCCCCGTAGCCCGATGTGCCCATTGGAGAGAGCAAAAATGGACTCGGTCTGCGCCAGAGTATCGAGGTGAAATCCCTTCTCGCGGACATTCCACTCTTCGACCGCGAAGGATGGATGTTCGATCATCGACGACCTCCCAAGTTCGTTGGTATTGGATAAAACCCGCAAAGCATATTGAGAGCGTGTGTAATAAACGCCATATTTCTAGCAACTATAGGCAAATCACTAACCCTTTGACTATACCATAAAGCTGCGATGAGAGCTACGAGGGAACATGAAAGGAGATAGATTGGCCACTAACTCGCCACGACTGCTGTCGATGATAACGGCAATCCCATAAATTCACTATAACATCTGGCTGCCTCGATAGCCACCTCTTTCGCATCATCCAGCTGCGCAAAGGGCTTAAGTAGTATGTCAAGAGATTTTTTCCCCAGTGTTCGCTTCCAGGTACCAACAACCAGGCCCGCAACGACAACCATTGGCAGGAACACACCGTTATTGCCCGGGACAATCTTAGAGGCATGTTCTGCGGCAAGCACAGCACTGCGGTCTTTGTAGCCAAGCAGATATTCATCAAAGCCTGGAAGAAGATAAACACTGGATGTATCACTAGCTCTATGTGCCGAAGCATCTCTGGCCATCCAGTATTCTCGACCATTCATCTTCTCCGAAATAAACTCCGATTTCACAGCCTCAAATCCCACCTTAGAATCGGTGAGTGTTAACCCTACCCACCTGGCAAAGTCTTGCATAGTTGCCGGCCCGTGGCTCGCAATATAACGTCTGGCGAGCGTGGCCAGTGCTTCCTCCCGGGATAGCTCCCGAGGGTCAGACACCCACTCATCGAGCAGCACGAATGTTTGCTGCTTGTTCTCCATCGGTCCCAGGCAGATCAAGCCAGTCTGAGCTGCATGCCACAGGAGATGATAGCCGCGCTGCCCTTTGGTGCTAATACCCGCATCCTCCAACAGTTTCATCATGTCCGGGCGAGATAATCGCTTCCCACCTCTCAGCGCGTCGTGAAAAAGCTTCTCAGAGCGCTCGATGATGGTATGGTCAAGTTCAAGCTGCTCCTGCCGTCGCCTGTCCCCGGTCAGCACGCGCGCGGCTGAAAGCTTGAGCATCCATTTCGCATCTTCCGACGGCACAAAATGAATCGTACCACGCATAGGCCAGGTCCGCAGGATCTTCCTGTCAGCGATGGCCCGCTCGATATCCACCACTGTCGCAGATTGCATACGCAGGCCAATCGCCCACAATGACTGCTGATAATCCTGTGCCTGCATAGCGCCCATCCATCTCACCACCTCTTCAGGCTTCCCGAATTTTTCACCATCAATACGCTGGTTAACCAGTCGTTGATAAGCAATATCCATTGGTATGGTCACTTCCCTTCCCCAAATAAGCTGCGAAACCTCTATCAACGAAAGCGGATCAATTTGTCAGGATACATTATATAGTTGCCAGGCAAGATCGTGAATCGGCGAACTCCAATCAGGTTGCGATCAGGCGCAAAATATGGCTACAATACAGACGGGGCATCCTGGCCCCGCTTTTTGACTCACGTAAAAAGGATACTTGTTCATGGCCTGTACATCTACCAATTACCCCATTCGGGTGGGCGTGCAGCTTCACCCACAACACACCAGTTACGAAGACTTCGCGCAGGCAGTGCGCCAGGTTGAGGAACTGGGCGTTGATAGCATCTGGAACTGGGATCACTTTTTCCCACTGTATGGCGATCCCCAGGGCAACCACTTTGAAGGTTGGACGCTGCTCACTGCCATGGCAACGCTGACGAAGCGCGCCAGAGTCGGCTGCCTCGTCACTTGCAATACCTACCGCAATCCAGCCCTGCTCTCCGATATGGCCAAAACAGTTGACCATATCAGCGGCGGCAGGCTGATTCTTGGCATAGGGGCGGGCTGGTTTGAGCGTGATTACAAAGAATTTGGCTACGATTTCGGCACACCCGGCAGCCGCCTGGCCGCGCTGGAAGAGTCGCTGGCTATCATCAAACAGCGTTGGGAAGTGGACGTGCCCAAACCCGTCCAGAAACCCATTCCTATCCTGGTTGGCGGTGGTGGCGAGAAGAAGACACTGCGCATCACGGCAAAATATGGCGATATGTGGCATGGCTTCGGCGACGCAGCCACGCTGGCACACAAAATAGAAGTGCTCGATGGCTGGTGTAAAGAGATCGGACGCGACCCCAACGAGATCGAGCGCTCCGCAGGCACCAATGCCAATGATTCGAATGAGACGCGCGACGCGGCCCTCAGGGCCGGCGTCACCCACCTGATCCTGGGCATGGGCGCGCCCTGGAACTTTGAGGCGGTTGAGAAGCTGGTTCGCTGGCGCGACAGCCGCCGCGGATAACCATGCACAAACCAGGGAACCTGAGCGGTTCCCTGGCCCCTGCCACTACCTATCTACAACACATTTATCTACTTTCACTTGACATGCGCCTATTTTAGGTTTAATCTCATGCAAAAACTATGCCTATTTTGTCTTGCCGTCTGAACGGCGAGTGGTGGATGTGGTTTAAGTGGTAAGGAGATCGCTTTTCTATGAAGGCTAAAGTGACAACCAGCCTGGCAATGGCCCTGGCGCTGGTAAGCACTTTTCTATTGGGAACGATGAGGTGGAATGGCATTGCCATGACCCTGGCCTCCCGCACGCGCGTTCCCATTCCATATGAACGCTTTATCAAAATGTTCTCAGCCGAACATAAAGCACCTTTCTCAAGCAAAATGCTGGCGACTTCCGGCCAGTATCAAATCTATGGCCGCGATGGCCTGCAGCGTGCCCGCACCTATGCCAGCACCCTGCCCAGACCTGAGCATAATATCAAAGTCAATCAGGATCACAACCCCTGGCCTAAAATCAATGTCGCTACAGCGGTCAATCCTCTGAATGGACGCAATTTCCTGGCGGTTTCAAATGATGTGCGCCAGTTCTTCAGCCACCCGTTCTACCATGTCACGATCGACGGCGGCAAAACCTGGATCGACGATACGATCGCCGGCCCGATGAATCCCTCAACATCCTCGGCTTACAGTTTTACCAGCGATCCCGATGCGGCGTTTGATCTCAATAATCACAGCCTGATCAGCAGCGTCTCGGGAAATACGCTGATGGACTTTCAGGCCAATTATGCGAACTTCGATACACAGGTCAATCTGAGTATCGGCTACCAGCAAGGTATCTATACCGCCAATACCACCACTGCTATCGATTACCTGCCGTGCAGCGGCCCGATCAACTCGCCAGCAGCCTCGAGTTGCCAGGGGCAGCTTGACAAGGCACACGTGATGGTCGATACGGTAGCTGGCAGCCCAACCAGGAACCGTATCTACGTGTACTATACCTATTTTTGTACTGGCTCGCACCAGGGCAATACACTGGGACCCTGTAAAGATGGCGATGTGACGATTCCAGCTCGCTCCTCCGCTATTCTGGAAGCACACGCCGAGGGTACTGGGCTGCCCTTTTCTAAGCCGGTGCTGGTCAGCGGCTCATTGAGCCAGGCACAGTTCTCCGATATGGTGATTGACCAGCACGGCGTAGCCCATATCTTCTTCGAGGACTTTTCCGCCACTCCGACAATCAAGCTCTATGAGTCAACGCTGTTTAAGGATACCTGGAGCGTGATCAGCCAACCTGTGACCACTTTCACTTACCTGGGAATGAACAATCCTCGCTGGTCATTCCACGATATTGGCACCGTCGCCCCCGGCTGCGCGATCAAACACAGCACAGCCTACTGCGCTTTCTCTGCGTCACAAATCGAGAGTGGAACCACCTACACCACGCCGAACGTTTACCTGGCAGCCGTGGACACAGCAACGGGCACGGCACGCGTTCAGCAGGTGAATAACGATAACCCCCGCAATCTCAAGGATCATTTTTTCCCCTGGGCCGCGGTGAACTCGAAGGGACATATCTATGTCGGCTGGTATGATAATCGTGACGACACACCCGGAGCACGAGTCGCATACTTCGTGGGAAAGTCACAGGACGGCGGTAGATCATTTCCCCGCCAGCAGGCGGTGAGCGATACACGCTTCTACCCCTGCGCAGGCTTCCCCAGTTGTGGCTACTTTAACGACTACAACCAGCTGGTCATTGGCCCCGATGATGTGGTACACGCAACCTGGACAGATACACGCGACGGCATGACTCAGCAAATCTATACTCAGTCCGTTACCTGGTAATAAGCACTAAAGCTGCAAATTCCGCCTGGTTGGTTTGTATAATCTAGCGGTGGAGCCGCTAAACTCGCTGTGCTATAATATTGCAGTATCCTCAAAGTGGAGCGTAAAAGAAGACCCCCGGCTCCGTCCTATGTATATCGGGCAGGATACATCCGAGAGTCAAAAAGGTTCAGCAATTCTACAATAGGGAAATCAAAGATGTCAATCGATTCTGCACCAGGCAGAGCCAACCAGGAATTGCGTACCATCAGCGAGGCGCTGGTGCGTATTTCTCGTACCGTGCATGAACACGCACAAAAGTTGGAGATCGCAGTCGAAGGACGGAAGGTAACGCAAGAGGCCATTGTGCGCCTCCTGACCGATTCCCTCCTCGTCAGCCGCTCAGCCGATCTTGAGCTCGGTCTACTGCACCGGTCATTGCAGCGCATTAGCGCGACCCTGCCCAGGAGTGGCAGCCTTACGACAGGCGGCACTTTCGAGCGCGAGCGCGAAGCTCTGAACTCGAATATTAGCAGTTTGCAGATGCAGCGCGATGAGCTGGAAACCCTCTCCGAAATCGCCCGCATGCTGAACTCTACGCTCGAATTCGATGAAGTTTTGAGCCTGGTAATGGACCAGGTCATTGAGTTTGTCAATGCCGAGCGCGGATTTCTGGTGCTCGTCAATCCCGACAATAGAGAGCCAGAATTTACCATCGCACGCGACAAAGAGAAGCGTACCATCCCCGAACACGCCTTCGAGAGAGCACAGATCAGCAAACAAACGGTACTACGTGTCATCAAAACGCGCGTGGCTGAACTGGCCGATGACGCCCAGCTGGATAACGCACTGAGCGCCCAGGAGAGCATCATGACCTTTGGCATCCGCTCGATCATGTGCGCCCCGCTGGTCGTGCGCGATAATTGTATCGGCGCGGTCTACGTGGATAGCCGGGTCAGCGCCAATCTGTTCGGCCCCAGACATCGCGATCTGCTGCTGGCCTTCTGTAATCAGGCGGCCATCGCGATTGATAACGCACGGCTCTTCTCCGATCTGCATCAGGCCATCCAGCAGGTCAGCGAAGATAAGCAGTATATGGACAATATTTTCGGCTCTATTGCTAATGGCGTGATTACCATCAACTCGTACGGCGTCATTACGGCATTTAACGATGCGGCGGGCCACATCCTCGGCGGGTTACACACTGAACAGATGCTTGGCTTGAGCTATGAGAGGGCACTTCAGCCTGTCAAGCACCTGGGGTTGATCGAGATGCTGCGCTCTGCCCCTACGCAGAATGAGCACGGCGCGATTGTCAATCAGTCGTTCGAGGGTGAGATTACCGGTCGCGGCATGGTCAATCTGAATTTCTACGTTTCGGCCCTGCGCAACCCCGATGGCGCGCATATCGGCATGGCACTGGTGGTCGATGACCGTACCGCCCTTCGACGCGCCGAGGCCAGAGCCAGGGAGATCCGCACTATTTTCGAGCGTTTTGTACATCCCAAGGTTGTGCAGCAGCTGATTCAGGACCCGGCTGCGCTCAAGCTGGGCGGTGAAACCAAGGAGATATCGGTGCTTTTCGCCGATATTCGCGGCTATACACGCCTGAGCGAACGCATGGCACCTGAAGAGGTTATGAATCTGATCAATCGTTATCTCAAGATTATGTGTGAGGCCATCTGGGAGGAAGAGGGCACGATCACCGCCTTTCTGGGCGATGCGGTGATGGCTATCTTCAATGCGCCTCTGCCACAGAAGATGCACGCGCTCCACGCGGTACGGGCGGCCTGGAAAATGCGCCTGGCCGTGCTGGAAT
>JAFMRP010000812.1 GCA_017354095.1 Ktedonobacteraceae bacterium | reverse complement strand
CGGGTGTGGTGGTGGAGATGAGGGAGAGTTGAACTCCCTGTCCAAACAGCCTTATCGTAGAATGTACTACAGGTTTAGTCGATGGTTTGGCTTAAACGCCCCGGACTCCCACCGACAGGATTCCGTTGCGCGCGGCCCTCTGGTCTTAGCTGGCAACTAGAGGACGGTGATTGCCAGAGCAACTCGTGTTTCTGTCGCTCGTACCCGGCTCCACGAGTAAAAGCCGGGCGAACGCCGCTTCGCTACTGTTTAGGTAGCGATACACTCACTACTAATTAGGCAGCGAGTGCGAGAGCGGGTTTATACTGCGTTGTTTTGGCAGTTATTGTTTTGTCGGTTGTTTAACGAGAAGTGCTATACCGACACCTCGACCTGCAATCCTACAATCTGACCACCTGTCGAAACCCGACATCCCCAGACGTAGAATTTGTTACCACACAAGTATACCATACATCTTGACAAATAGCAAGGGCAACGTGGGAATGATTTTATGGAGCGATGCGGGTCAGGAAACGCTCAAGGTGGACGATAGAGCGTTCGTGCTGACCCTCGCCGATCTTTTGTTGTTCGTCATGTGCTTCGACATGGAATACCAGGCGGCGTCCTTCAACTTCGATCAGTTCAGCTGTGGCTCGTACGTGTTGTCCCAGTGGCGTGGCTGCCAGGTGTTTGACATTGACGAGCGTGCCTACTGTGACATATCCCTCGTCCAGCGCCTGTGCCACAGCCTGCCAGGCAGCATTCTCCATCAGCGCGATCATCATCGGGGTGCCAAATACTTCTACTCCTCCCGCGCCCACTGCCGCTGCTGTGTTCTCGTGGACTACGACTGTTGTCGCCTCTCCTCTCATTCCTGGAGCTAACGTCATAGTAAAATACTCCTTTGTTGTTTCCCCCTGCGCCACACCTCCGTATACACACTATATAACAAAATGTAGGTTCCACATCGTCCCGGATAGTCAGCCTGGGCCAGTTGTTTTGATAGGCAGGGTTACTGGCAGTATAATGGGGGCTGGTAGAGAACATTCTCAAAAGTCTCTTTTTGGATCTAATTACTGGTGTATTATCTTCGCGAGCCTGGTATGCAGGTTTGGGATCGCCGCTGGAGAGAAGGCGGTGCGGGTATTTTTAGGCAGGAATGAGTGAATGGATGCTTTAGAACGGGTGGCGCATCGCGGTGGCTCTGCCCTGGCGCCAGAGAACACAATGGCTGCTTTTCGCAATGCTTTGCGCCTGTCTGTTGATGCGATTGAATTTGATGTCCAGATGAGCAAGGACGGGCATGCGATTGTATTTCACGACAATACGGTGCAGCGTCTTACCGATGGTACTGGCAATATTCTGGACCTGGATTTTGCGTATCTGCGCTCACTGAATGCCGCGGCCCGATTTGCGGGGGGGTGGTCTCAGCCTGAGCGAATTCCTCTGTCGCGTGAGGTGCTGGAACTGGCCAGGGGGCAGGCGCGGGTCTATCTTGAGATCAAGACCGGCAAGCGCGGCGAGGTTCAGGAGAACTATCCGCAAATCGTTGAGACGGTTGTGGACGAGATACGGTCTGCTGATATGATTTCACAGACGTTGGTGATAGCGTTTGACTGGTCTCTGCTGCGTCGTGTGAAGGAGCTTGAGCCAGCGATACAGACCGGGGCTCTGGCCTCAACACAGATGTGGTCTTCGTTATCTTCTCCTGCATTAGAAACGCTTGTAACACTAGTAACATCTTTGGGGTGTCAATGGGTGAATATGGATTGCCGGTCGTTTTCCGAGGAGATGCCATCGGTTTTGCATCAGCGTGGGCTGAAGTTAGGGCTGTGGACTGTTAACACGCTGGAAGATCTCCGGCGCTTCGCGGCTGCTGGCGTGGATTCGTTGACGACCGACCATCCCGATCTTTTTGCCCGGCTGTAGTGTAGATGGTGGTTAGGAGTGATTGGGGATGGGTTGTGCCTTCCAGTATCGCGTGTGCGTTTTTAATAATGTATCTGCTCTCTAGCGTGTAAAGAATCGGGGAGTTATGCTGGCACTGTGAGGCTCTCTAGCAGGGAGGGGTGCCGCTTTTCTATGAATCCATGAGTAATGGATGATGTGTGTAGCGCGTATATGGTCTGAGTGGAGTAAATTACGATGCAACAAATGGAAACGATTGTCACGAAGACAGATCCTCTGGGTCAGGGGCTTCCTGAGGGGGAAGTTGCTCTGTCGTTCGTGATTCCAGTGATGAATGAAGAACAGAATGTACATCTATTATTTGAGAAACTGTCGGAACAGCTGAAGCAGATTGGACGGACGTACGAAATCATTTTTGTGGATGACGGCAGCACTGATGGCACATTTCGAGAGCTACAGCAGCTGCATACGCAGAATCCGGGCGTAGTGCGTGTGATTCGTTTCCGCAGGAATTTTGGCAAGACACCTGCGCTGGTTGCTGGTTTCAGCCGGTGCCGGGGTGAGATCATCTTCACCATGGATGGTGATTTGCAGGATGATCCTGAGGAGATTCCCAACTTCCTGGCCAAACTTGATGAAGACTATGACCTGGTGACCGGCTGGAAGTTCCCGCGGCTTGATCCTCTCTCAAAGACGTTCCCATCGCGCATTTTCAATAAGATGGTGAGCGTGATGACGGGGGTGAATCTGCACGATGTGAATAATGGATTTAAAGCGTACCGGCGTGATCTGATTATGGACCCGCATCTGAAGCTGTATGGAGAGTTTCATCGCTTTGTGCCGGTGATGGCGAAATGGCGTGGTTTCAAGGTCGCGGAGATCAAAGTACGGCATCATCCGCGCCGCTTTGGTGTTTCGAAATTTGGGGCGCGGCGTTTTGCGCGCGGTTTGATTGATCTGCTTAATGTACTTTTCCTGACCTCGTTTTTGCGGACCCCTTTGCGTCTCTTTGGCCCGATGGGCTTTGTAACGTTTCTGCTGGGTATGATTGTGGACCTGTTTGTGGTGATTCGTAAGTATCTCGGCGATCAACCCATTCACGATCAGCCGCTGCTCTTTGTTGGGATTGTGCTAATGATTTTCGGGGTGCAGTTTGTGCTGACTGGCCTGCAGAGCGAGATGATTCGCCACTATGCCTTCCAACAAGGTGAGGAGTATAGCATTAAGCAGGAACTGGAATAATGCAAAAAGTAACCTGGAAAAAAGTCGGCAAACGCACGCTGCAGATCGTTCTGCCGGTGGCTATTCTGGCCTGGATTGTGTACACCTTGAGTGGTACGTGGGGCCAGCTGGCATCGTATAAGATGCAGTTTAATCCGTGGGTGTTGGGACTGGCGTTTGGGGGATTTTTGTTGCAGGAATTATCTTATGGTCTGATCTGGCGCTCGGTCCTGATGCGTCTAGGGGTGCGGCTGGATTTGCGTTCGTGCTTGCGTGTGTATCTGGCCTCGGAGTTTGTGCGCTACATTCCGGGGAATGTCTGGCATGTGTTGACGCGTATTCTGTGG
>JAFMRP010000811.1 GCA_017354095.1 Ktedonobacteraceae bacterium | reverse complement strand
TGTGCCTAAGCCAAGACTCAGGACGCCAAAGCCAAACATGGCGACCAACCCACCAGCGATGCCTGGAGCAGACTGACGCATCCATTGCCAACCCCGCCTCCATAGCTTTGTCCGTTGCAATGGTGAGGTACTCTTTGAGAGAGGGGCAGTTCGCACACCCGCTGCTGCCATCACCCCTCCAATCAGCAACAGGATCGCCACCAGTTGCGCCACCCGTAGATGCTCATGCAACACGAGCACCGCGCCCACTGTCGTCACACCCCCCTGTGCGGCTACCACCGGACTGACAATTGCGAGAGGCCCACGGCGCAGTGCGAAATAGAGGGCCAGATAACTGCAAGCGCTCACACCTCCCAACAGAATCCCAAAAATGATCAGGGTCAGCAGTGGGAGATGCACCACCAGGACTGGACTGTTCATTGGCCAGAGCACCAGCAGGCATGCCAATGCGAGCACCAGCGTCATCAGCCCAATACCCTGCGCCATCAGGGTCGTTCGCAGAGCATCCATATCGACGTACGTGCTGAGGATATCTGCGCCTCCCCAGAGCAAAGCAACGGTCAGTCCCAGGACCATCATGTTCATCGGATCACCGCCACTAATAGCCCGCCAAAGAGCAGCAAGCCACCTAGGCAAGTACTCAACAGTAAGAGCGGATGACCTTCCAGCATCTGCTCAGGGTGATACCGCTGACGATACGCTACCAGACGTTGCTGGATTGGGCTCCTCCGTCGTACATAGCGCCACATGGCTCCAGCGATAAGACATCCCAGCAAGCAGATAGCCAAGAGAAATCCAATCACGAGGATCGCTAGCGCGCGCTCCATACCACTGATCCTTTCCGTTGACACATCACACACATCAGACGATCAAGAAGCACATCCACTTCCGCCGCTTCTAGGAACAGTGCTTCCGCATCCTCAACTTCCAGATGGAACGAGGCATTGAGAGAGACAAACCCCTGATCAATGGCATGCTCGATGAGCAATTTCAAAGGGTCAAAGTAGCCGAGGGCGTTGAGCAGGCCCACCGGCTTCGGATGTAGACCTAGTTGTCTGCTCACCAGCACCTCAAACACCTCATCGATGGTACCCAACCCACCGGGAAGCACCACGAAGGCATCTGCCAGTTCCATCATCACCGCTTTTCGTTCCTGCAAATCCCGGACCTCGTGCCTGGTTACCTGTGGATGGTCTTCTTCGCTTGGCCAGAGCCCTCGCGGGATGACACCAATGACCTCGCCGCCAAGCGCGATCACCTCATCAGCCAGAGCACCCATCACTCCCCTTCTGGCGCCACCATAGACCAGTCCCATGCCACGCTCGACCAGTTCTCGTCCCAGTGCCCGTGCCATACGCTCATAATCCCGATGCCACCCTGACTTTGATCCCGCGAATACGCAGATACGCATAGGATGTACCCCTTTCCTTCTCACGAACATGCTTTCTTACGCCAGCGCATGAGCAGGAGCGCTGGAACCGAGCGATAGGCAACGAGATTTGGGGCTTGGGGCCGCGGCTCCCGCATGGCTTCCAGCATCAACCCTGCCGACGCCAACACCTGAAAGTAGGTCTCTAGCCTGCGGTGATAGGTCCCAACCCTGCCGCGCACACTGTGGAGGTTCTCGGAACGATGAAAACCCTCCTGATAGTAATCCCAGTACGCCAGCGTCTGCTCCGGGGTACTATACGGACCACAGGGATGCAGAATGGAAAAGGCCAGGATACCGCCTGGCTGGAGTAAGCATGAGATGGTCTGTGCTACTGCCGAGAGATCCTCCATATCGAGCAGTGCCAGGTTGGATACCACCATACGAAGGAGATCTCCATACCAGTGCAGCGCGTGAGCGTCTGCCTGCAGGTAGGTAGGTAATCCCGAGAGGACGTGCGGTTTCTTCTTCTTGAGCGAATTGGAGCAAGCGGGAAGAGAGATCAATACCCACCACGATCGCGCCTTCACGTGCCAGGGCCCGTGAGAGGATCCCTGTGCCACAGCCGATATCACAGACGCGTTGCTGGCCTCTCATCTCTTCACGCACCAGATCCAGCAGCGCGGGAAGCGCCGTCTGATGGATCCAACTCGCTGATAACTCCCTGTAATACCACTCTGCGATGGCATCATAGGCAGCAGCACTGTGTGTTGTCACCATAGGTTTCTCCTGTTTCTTTCTTGCCACTCCTCTGTCCATCATGGTGGCATGCGTGGCTTGCCTTCACGGTTTCCGCACAGGTCAACAGAGATGAGGATGCCTCAAAACCGGCCGCCCTGTTGGTAGGGACGTACCAGTTGCGCAACGCTAGCACAAGGAATGCGAAAGCTTTGTCTCCCTCCCCGAGCAGGTAAAACGACCGCTTCAACGAGCCCTTGCCTAATCCAGCGCCGCAGGGTACTAGGATCGATCCGTAATCGTCGCGCAACCTCTCCGACCGTGAAAAATTCTGGTACCTCACCGTCCATGAGAACTCCTCTCCACGTGTTTCTTGAGCATCACAAGCGTTGCATGTTCCTGTGACAACCAGCGTACCAGAAGAACAAGCCGAAACGCGCGTTTTTCCCACCGACTTGTTGCGAGGGAAACCGCTGATTTGTTGTGGAGAAAACGACCAAGTCCATCGGAAGAAAACCGCTCACCGTCCGGGATGCTGACATTGTTTTCAAGGGGTGGAAAACACCGCTTATCTGCGGAGATAGCCCGCTGCTCTACGCCCTCAGTCAGACGAAGGTTTGGATAACGATGCAGAGAGTATCTATCGTGTAGAGCCGCTAGTTCGTGGTGAAAAAGAGCAGAATATAGTAGAGCAGTATGAGAGGAACGCTTCATGTGACCAGTACATGAAGCATGTTTGAAGCACAGAAGAACAAAAGCCCGGAAATATCCTCCTCGATCCTCCCATACTTTTTCATCACGCACTGAGTCATCTGGTATTGCTCCACGACAGGAGCAGAGCCAGGTGACTGCCTGAGGAGCGACTACAGAAGAGGGCAGACTGAGAGATCACGCCTCCCAGAGAGTATTAGCATCATAAGCGGAAAGAAAACCAGTCGCAGTACGAGCACGTTCAGGAAACGTGTCCAGCATCACAGACTACACCAACGTACTTCTCTTAGCCACCAGTGCTCTGCTGTTCTGGAGGAACTCCATGGGCCGCGGACGTAATGGAACCATCCCGAGGCCAGTGTTCATGTCCAGGAGCGTTCGGAGCAGCCATCAGAGAATATCCAAGCCTCCTCGCAGGCGCCAGAGTAAGCGCGAAGGGTTTGAGCTTGTCACGTAGTCGCATCAGCGCGCGGCTCGCGGGACGAAACTCTTGTTCCCAGCAGCGGCTCTCCTTCCCTCCTCGTTTCGCCTGCTCATCCGCCAGTTTCGCCGTGGCAAGCCGTTCTCGACACACATCCATTGAGACACCAACGACACAGGCAAGGAGTTGTTCGTGCAAGGCATACTGAGGAAAGGCA
>JAFMRP010000137.1 GCA_017354095.1 Ktedonobacteraceae bacterium | reverse complement strand
GGTGCTGCTGCTCCTGCTCATCCTGGGAGGCATCGCGGGCGCTTTGGCTTTATTCCGCAATAATACTACAGCTACAACTCCCAATGGCACACCTATACCCGCAAATGGCATCGGCGTCACCATGATCAATAATGAGCCGATCGGCATTAGCGACGGTTCTTTCGCCTTCGATGCAGGTGCAAGCCGCCCCGACGCCGCCGTGAAGACGCAGGCTGCGCAGCGCTTTAAACAGAATAACAAAGATGTTAGTGGCGTTATGTCGCTGCTAAGCCAGGCCGTGTCCCAGGATAGTAACGACGCGGAAGCCCTCATCTATCTGGAAAATATGCGCGTCCTGGCCTCTGGTAGCCCCTATATCACGGTGGTCGTGGGTACCATGATTTCGGGTAGCGACTCGCTCATCTCCGTTGGGCGCGATAACCTGCAAGGCGCCTACGTTGCCCAGAAAGAATTTAATGATGGCGCAAAGATCCGCAGCGGCGCCAAAATACGCGTTCTGATCGCTAATACGGGCAGCAAGACCGAGTGGGTCAATACGGTGGGTCAGCAGATCATCCAGCTGGCTCAGTCGGATAAAACTTTCGTCGGTGTGATGGGCTGGCCGTTCAGCAGCCGGGCCGTACAGTCTGTACAGGTGCTGGGCAAAGCGCATATTCCCATGATTTCACAAACTGCCTCGGATGATGGCCTGACCGGCATCTCGCCCTACTTTTTCCGCGTAGCACCCTCCAATAAGACTCAGGCCGTTGCCGGAGCACATTACGCCGAACAGGTGCTGCACGCGAAAACAGTGGCCCTCTTCTACGACCCTGCCGATCCTTATAGTCAGAGCCTGGCCAACGACTTCTCACAACAGTTTAAAGCCGACGGCAACCAGGTCGTGGTCGAGGAGAAATATACCGTCGGGAAACCAGAAACCCTGCCGGCAAGCCTGGAGAATGCCCTGAACGCCAAACCTGACTTCATCTACTTCTCAGGCTATGCCGAGGATATGGGTAAGTTGCTCGTCAACCTGCCCCCCGGCAATCTTCCTATCATGGGCGGAGACGCACTTTATGAACTGGGCGGCTATCCCAGTAGCGCGCGCGCCAATTTCAAACGCCTGCACTTTACCGCGTTTGCCTATCCAGACGAATGGGAAGTGCTGGGCTATAAAAATGTGAAACCCGCTTTCTTTACGGAGTACACGACAGCCTTCGATCCGAGTCACCAGCACCCGCAGGGCGCATATGGCTTTACTCGTCCGGCTAACGATGTTATTCTGTCATATGATGCCATGGCCGCTCTCCTTAAGGGTAGCGATCTCGCCTTTAGTGGCGGTAAACAAACAATCACGCCCGAAGACGTCAAGCAGGCCCTGGGACAGCTGAATGGAGCAAATGCACTGCAGGGGGTTAGCGGGCAGATCTCGTTTGGCCCCAATGGCGACCCGGTGGATAAAGCCATCGTCGTCTTGCATGTCAGCCCCTCTGGCACCATCCAGATGGAAGCGACACACCTGGGGCGCTTTTTGAAATAAAAAATGCCTGTATACCGTGTATCATAGGTATACAGGCACAGGCACGACCTCGGTCGGTCGATTAGTCAGATTTTTAGGGGATAACAGGCAAACCTATGAATTGTCCTTTTTGTGGTGCAAGTAATCAGCCGGGTGATGAGTTCTGCGCAAACTGTGGCGGCCTCCTGCAGGCTGCCCAGAGTGCTGCGGGCGCAACCATTGTCGCTTCTCCGCCCGTTACCGGTAACAGCGGCCCTGTGACTACCGGCGGTGGGTCCGCTGGCCAGCGGACGCTGATGCCCAATGATAGACTGGAAAATGGACGCTACGTGGTGGAAAAGGTGATCGGGCAGGGGGGCATGGGCGCGGCTGTCGTGGCGAAAGATACCCGTCTCTCTAATAAGCTCGTCGTCATTAAAGAACTGGTCTCTGATAACAGCGACCCCTCAAAGCTGCAGGAAGACGTACGCAATTTTAAGCTTGAGGTGCAGACGCTGGCCTCCATGGAACATCCTCTCATCCCCTCGGTGCGCGATAGCTTTCAAGAAGGCTCGCGCTATTTTATGGTGCAGGATTACGCATCAGGGGAGAACCTTGAAGCGCGTATCGAACACGCAAAACAACCCCTGCCTGAACAGGAGGTGCTCGTTTATGCAACTCAGGTGCTCGATATCCTGGATTACCTGGAGCAGCAGTCTCCCCCCATCGTCCATCGCGATATTAAGCCCGCTAACATTATCGTCGGCAGTAGAGATAACCGCGCTCGCCTGGTCGATTTTGGCATCGCACGCGCACAGGCCAACAAAAATGCCCGGCGTAAACAAACATCAGCCCTGGGCACACCAGGCTACGCGCCCCCTGAACAGTATCAGGGCAACGCCGATGGCCGCTCAGATCTCTTCGCGCTGGCCGCGACCATGCACCACTTGCTGACCAATCGCGACCCGCGCGACCATGCGCCGTTTGTCTATCCCCCCGTGCGCTCGGTGAACCCCAAAATCTCTCCGGAGACACAGCATGTCCTGGAGCGTGCGCTTAAAATCAATCCTAATGAACGTTACCAGAATGCCGCGGCTATGCGCCACGACATAGAAGAGATCCTGGCTACACGCTTTCAGCTGTCCGGCGATACCAGCAGCTACATGCACCGCACGTCTGGACCTGTATCGGTTCCACCTCGCCCACGCAGCGCCGCTGCCTCCGTCCAGGGCAATGTCGCGCCACATCCCCCCGCTCCACCTCCTCCTGCGCGGCCCGGTGCTCGGCGCCAACAACAGCAGCAGCAATGGCAGCAGCCCGCAAATGTTCCCCAACCCGCGCCAGTTCGTAGCAGCAACGCAGCCCGCAATTTCCTGCTGCTGGTGATCGTGGTGCTGCTGATCGGTGGCGTGCTGGTGTTTCTGCCACGCATTATGGCTCCAGGCACTTCTGGTGGCCCCGGCACGCAGCCCACGGCCCCCGCTAGCGGCAACCCGATCAGCGTCCAGCAGGTTGGGAGTGAATTGATCGGCATCAGCGATGGCCGCTATGCCTTCGATACCAATCGCCCGGATGGCGACCTGAAAAAACAGGCCACGGAAAAATACCAGCAGGGCGATGTATCCTCGGCTCTCTCGCTGATGCGCCAGGCCGTGGGCGTGGAAAGCAACGACGCGGAAGCGCTCATCTACCTGGAAAACTACCAGCTCGCACTCTCTAACGCGAAGTACGTTACCTTTGTCGTCGGTACCATGCCCTCTGGCGCTAGCTCCATCGTCAATGTATCGCGCGATAATCTGCAGGGTGCGTATGTAGCTCAGAAAGAGTTCAATGACGGCGCGAAATTGCCCAACGGCCTGAAAGTACGCCTCTTAATCGCTAGCTCAGGTGGACAGAAAGACAATGCTGCCAACGTCGCTCGCCAGATCGCGCAGCTCCCCCAATCGGATAAAACGTTCGCGGGCGTGATGGGCTGGCCCTACTCTTCTCTGACCTATGGCGTGGTACCGGTGCTGAATCAGGCCAAAATCCTGATGATCTCACCTACAGCTTCCGATGATACCCTGACCAGCATCTCGCCCTACTTCTACCGCACGGCGCCCTCCAATAAAATGGAAGCCGTGGTCGGAGCAAGTTACGCGAGACACGACCTCTCGTCGAGCAGCGCGGTGGTCTTTGTCGATCCGTCCGATGCGTATAGCCAGAGCCTGGCCAGCGCTTTCTCGCAGGAGTTTAAAAATGAAGGTGGCACTGTCCTCGATACCGTAAACTATAAGGTGGGACAGGCCGATAGCCTCTCGGGCGTTGTGTCGTCAGTGCTGCAGAAGAATCCCGGCCTGATCTACTTCGCCGGCCACGCCAGCGATGCCGATAATCTGGTGAAGGATCTCGATTCTGCACAGGCGCCCGCGACCCTGAAGGTGCTGGGGGGCGATGGCCTCTACGAATCCAGTGGCAGCAGCGGCAGCAGCCGCGCACGCCTGCGCTTTACTGCCTTTGCTTACCCCGACGAGTGGGATTTCATGCACATGGCCAGCCAGAAACCGGCCTTCTTCAAAGACTATTCCGCTTTCTTCTCCGGCGGCAAGGATGGCTATGGCTTTTCTCGCCCGTCCGCTGACACGATGCTCTCTTTCGATGCCATGACCGCCCTGCTCAATGCCTACAGCAAAGCCTCTGTCGGCAAGAGCAGCGTCTCTGCTGACGACCTGAAAACCGCCCTGCAACAAAACCCGTTCCAGGGCGTCAGCGGGTGGATTCAGTTTGGCTCTGCCAACTCCGATCCAATTGATAAAGCAATCGTGGTCATTTCAGTAGATGCCCAGGGACACAACCAGTTGGTCAAAGTCGCCAACAAATTCACCAATTCCTAGCCGCCCCTGGGAAATGTAAGGCCACCCCTTGCGGGTGGCCGGGGCGGCGGGGGGACGGCTTTCCCTATCTTATTTTTTGCTGCACCCGCTCCAGCGTCATCCCCTCTATCTCGACCACCTTCTGCCGACTGCTCGCACCGCGCACAATCGTTATCGCCCGTTTAGGAATACCTAGCGCCGCCGCCAGCTGCGCGATCAGCGCCTCGTTGGCAGCGGAATCCACAGGCGGCGCGGTCACCCGCGCCTTGAGACCACTATCACCCCACTCCAGCGAGTTTTTACTGCTCCGTGGCTGCACACGCACATCAAGACGAATACTGCCGCACGCGCCCTGGCTCATACTATCCCGCCTACCATCCCGGCGGAATCGATTGTAGCAGCAATATCCGCAACGTGTTTAGCATAAACCATGTCACTATGAAGGCGATATCAAACCTCCCGAAACGCGGCAGAATACGGCGCACCGGCATGATAAATGGATCGGTCAAACGCGCCAGAAAGCGGATAAAGGCAAAACGCTCGTCTATACCAAACCAGGAGGCGAAGGCGCGAATCAACATCGCCACGACGATGATGCCAATGCCCCAGCTCACCAGAAGCGTGAAAATGGGAAATGGAAGCACGAAAGATACTGGAACCATACCTACTACTCCTGCGCCGTACGAACATCTATCAAGGTTATGTTAAAAAACTTGCGCCGGCTGATGCTGGTCACGTGAACTCCTTGTAGATCTGGCAGGGTCGTGAAGTGGCGCTGCACATATTCGCCAAGCGGACGCGCCGCCGCCCACCCGGCAATCGATGAGGCCGCAGCGGTGGCCAGCCGTGTGCGCGTCTGGCTGGATGCCAGCCCAAGCAGTGTGCCCAGCGTGATCAGAGTCGCGCCAACCGCTATGTTCGTGCCACAATTGGGATGAATAGCCAGCTCAGCCTCGCCAGCCTGCAAACGCGCCAGCGCTTCATCCAGGGCACGACGCAGCAGCCCAAGATCAACATCTCCAAAGATAAGAAAACCTTCCGAACTGGAACGGGCACTGACGCTCAGGTTGGGAATCATGCGGCTCAGAATCGTGATGGTCGCATGCTCCAGGGCATGATTCTGGCGGATACGACGGCTGAAGAAAATATCATCAAGCTTCATCGATTGCTCCTTTCAACTAACCGGCAGCGTTGTTTTCTGCTTGTTCGCTCGCTCACCAAAGATGGCCCTCCCGATCCGTACGATCGTGGCCCCCTCTTCTATCGCGACCTGGTAGTCTCCGGTCATACCCATGGATAGGTGCCGCCAGGAACACTCTGGTAGCTCATCACGCAGGCGCTCGCGCAGCTCACGCAGCGCGCGAAACGCCGGGCGCGCTTCCTCTGGGTCCTCCACCAGTGGCGCGATGGTCATTAAACCCTGAATCTCCAGCGACGGCAGCGCGGCGACTTGACGCGCTAGCAAAGGAGCTTCCGCGACCGCTACACCCTCCTTGCTCTCTTCACCAGTGACGTTGACCTGTAATAACACTGGCAATCGGTCGAGATGCACGCTGGTATTTTGTATTTGTATGTGCTCTAATCTATTACGATTGAGAACCCTGGCAAGGTGCAGGCTATCGATACTGTGGATACAATCAAATTCCCTGCTGGCTTTCCCTGCCTTATTGCTCTGGAGATGACCGATCAGGTGCCAGCGCAGGCCTGCAGGATGCAATGCATCTATCTTGGGTAGCGCCTCCTGCACACGATTTTCACCAAAGTCACTAATCCCTGCCCGGTATGCCATCTGCACCAGCTCGATCGGCTGTGTCTTTGAGACGGCAACAAGCGTAACTTCTGCGGGATCACGCCCGGCTCGCTCAGCCGCGTGCGCGATCCTGGCTCGCACCTCGGCGATATGTGCGGCAATCTGTTCTTGTTGCATCATGAAGCGATGATCAATTTCTCGTTTTCATCAAGATATGGACATCTACATTATACCAACTTTGAAGATCACATCAAAGCTGAACGCGCTCCCGGCTGCGCAGCGCAATCACCACCGGGAAACGTCCCGTCTTGCCAGCATGCCCCCGGTGCGAGAAGAAATCCTCCTTCTGACAACTCGTACAGATCTCCAATGTCTCGATATGTTCAGGCAGTATACCCGACAGCAGCAGCTGCCCGCGATTCGTGCCCTGTACATCAAGGCGCAGGCTCTCTCGTCCATTGGCCATGCGCACGGTGGTGAACTGCGCCGACTTGCGCACTCTGTCTCGATACTGGTCTGCTATTGGCCGCTCATCGAATTCCTGCTTGCCCATAAAAATATCTCGTACCATGCTGGAAACCTCGTAGCAACATGGGCCAATCGCGGGCGCGATGCCAGCATATATGTTCTGTGGCTGGCAGCCAAAGCGCTCCTGCAGGGCATCAATCGTAGCCATCACAATGCCACGGGCCGTGCCGCGCCAGCCGCCATGCGCGATCCCAATGGCCTGCTCGACAGGATCATAAAAGAGGATTGGCGTACAATCGGCGAAGGAAAGCGCCAGGGCGATCTCCCTCTCCTGCGTAATCAACGCATCAGCCTTACGAACGGCTGCTGGCTCCCAGCTGCGAAAATAGTAAGAATCGTGACTCCAATCGGTACGCCACCCATCCTGCATGGTAACCGTCGCCACATCCGCCCCATGCACCTGCCAGACCGACACCGCTGGATAATCAGCGATACCGAGTGAACTGAGCACTAGCTTGCGATTACGTATCACATTGGCGATCTTATCACCGTTTTCAGTCGCCGTTTTCAACGTGGTAGAGGTGTTAAGGCCCTCATAATAACCCTGGCTATGCCCACCATGACGAGTGAAAATACCATGCGCAAGTTCAGAAAATTGTGAAAGGTGGCTGAACTGCAGATAACGCGTTACTCGTTGCTGTTCAATCAAAACGAATCCCCTAAGAACATAAATGTAGTCCCGTTTATTGTAGCATATACAATCTCCCCCTAGCCGGTAACATCACAGCGCGCAGCGCCAAAAATTCTCTTCAGTATCGGCTGAATCTTCTCACAATGCGGAATAATCACATCCTGCCTCGTACCCGTCGAAGCATCATAGACATTCGCATTATCTCCATACCCCTCACTACCTGGCCCAAGCGTGACACGCTGGATGGCTGAAGAAGAAAGCCCGCGCCCAAAGTTCGCGAAATCCAGCATCTCCTGCTCATTCAAATCAGTGTACACCTTCCCATTCAGATCCTTGATCAGCGTCGGCAGGTTGTTCACAATACTGCTGAGAGTCAACTTCTGCTTCAGCGCCTCCAATACCTGCTGCTGGCGCTGTGTACGCCCAATATCACCAATCTGATCCGCGTGACGCGACCGCACATACTCCAGCGCCTCCTCACCGTTGAGATGCTGCGGCCCCGCTGCTATATAGACGCGTTTAAATGAATAGGGATCGTTCGGGTGAGCTCCCGCTCCAGTATCGTTGGGATAGTTATCATCGACTATCGGGTGCGTAACATCGACATCCACACCACCTAACGTATCAATGACCTTAGCGAAACCATCCAGCCCGACCCAGGCATAGCGGTCGATCGTGATCCCAAAGGCTTTTTCAACGGTCGCGCGCGCCAGCCTCACACCTCCCTCAAAACCTCCTCCACCGCTGGCCCCCAGTAAAAACGCCTGGTCGATTTTGTGCATGCCCGCGTCCGGGACCGCAACCCAGGAGTCACGTGGGATAGAAACCATGGAAACACTATCATTCTGCGTGTCAATATGCACAATCATCATCACCTGCGTCAGCACCGCGGGAAAACTAAATTTCTGATCGTTATCACTACCCAGCAACAGAATATTCCAGGAGCGCCCCTTGATGCTATCGTATCCAGGCGTCGGATTCGTCGTCGGCTCGCTGGTGCTCCTGCTCACCGGACGAATAAACTGCGAAACTGGCTTCTGAATCGTATTGACGTAATACATGTAACCGGCAGCAAGCGTACCACCGAAAAGCAATACAAACACCCCAAAAATGATCAACGCGAGACGCAGCGGGCTCAATTTTCGGCGGCGTGACTTTGGCGAACGGAGCGGAGATGCTGTTACCGTCACTCCAGGTGTGTTGGGGAGACGTGACGCAAGCTGTCCGGCAGATGACGGCATCTCCTGCGTTGGCTCATCGGCAATCGTATTCTCATTCTGTCTGGGCTCATCTGAGAACCTGCCGGGCGACTCGTCCTGCATGTTGGGTACGCTATCCCTTCCTGAACAGTATGTGCCAATATAAAAATCGTCTAATACTATATACGCAGCCAGCCAGGATCTGTTACCCCTACTGCTGAAACAATCCTCTTGCCACAAATTGTCTTACCAGACACGACCCCTCCCACGCCCCAGGATTGTTTTCTACCCTATACATTTAAATGTTACAAATATAATAATGTATACATATCAATTAAAATCGCGCTGCATCAGCCCCCGAAGCGGCTGTGCCGGATTGTGCCGCATCTGTGTAGCTTTGGTGACGCTTTGCATCGGCCTCTGGAGCGGCTGTGCCGGATTGTGCCGCATTTTCGCACAACTTTTTTCAACTTGACACTTATTCGCGTCTCCCCTCCTCAATCCACCCCTGAAGCGGCTGTGGAGGATTTTTGCACCAGTTTCTAGG
>JAFMRP010000810.1 GCA_017354095.1 Ktedonobacteraceae bacterium | reverse complement strand
CCAACGCTGCTATCGCAGCTAGCGCTCCGCGCTCAGGTAGTCGGCAAGGAAGCACCCGCAAGGGGTGGCCCTACATTTCCCGAGGGCAAAGGAGAGGCGATGAAAGGGAGTTCCCCAGGCAGCCGCCCTCCTGCACCTCTCTAGGCGATGGCGCGGCGGAAATTGCTGGCGGCCCAGCAGAGCACGAGCAGCGCCATAATAGCCAGGAAAACGAAGCCTTGCAGGACCTTCACATCAGCAAAGTCGCCAATAAAGAGATCGCGAGCGGCATAGACTGCGTAGGCGAGGGGATTCACGTCCGCGATAGCGTGGATCTGGGGAGGAGCCAGATTCAGGGGCAGGATGATTCCTGAAAGGAGCAACAGTGGTGTTGTGAGCACCTGGAGGGCCGGACCCATGGTGTTCTCATTTTTCATTGCCAGTGCCAGGGCATAGGAGAGTGACGCCATCAGGAGGCCAACGAGGACCAGCAGGATGAACGTTGCCAGGATGCCCAGCAGATTTGCGTGCAGGCCCAGCAGCCAGGCGACCAGCAAGAGCAGCACAGATTGAAGGAGGAGAATCGTCACGTTATGCAGAACGCGGCCGAGCAGCAATGCCAGACGGCTGACCGGCGTCACACGTAAGCGTTCGATGACGCCCTGGCGTAGATCGAAGAGCAGGTTATAGCCAACGAATGTCACGCTATACAGGCTCATCATGATCAGCAGGCCGGGAGTGAAGGTAGCCAGCGCTCCGGCAGTCTGTCCACCGGACACGGTGGGGAGATTGGCGAGCAGTGGCGTGAACAATAGCATATAGCAGATGGGCATGAAGAGATCGACCATCAGCCAGATGGGGTTGCGCAGTGTGGCTTTCATATGGGGTACGAAAAGAAGCCAGGTATCATGAAAAACTCTCATTGTGCGTCTCCTTTTTCCTCGCGCAGTGTGCGCCCGGTGATGTGCAGGAACACATCATCGAGCGTGGGGTGAGCGAGGGTGATGGTGCGCGGGGTAATCTGGGCATGCGAGAGGAGCTGCATGATCTGGGGCAGAAGCTCCTCGGCATGTTCGACATACAGGCGTAGTTCTTCTTTTCCAGCCTGGAGTTCCTGTACAAAGGATTGAGGCTGAAGGAGCTGCCCGGCATCAGAGAGCCGCGCAGGCTCCAGACCGAGGGTAATTACGTCGCGGGCGAGTGAGCGTTTCAAGTTTTCTGGTGTGCCCTCAGTCACGATCGTGCCATGGTCCATAATCGCCAGGCGGTGACAAAGGGCGTCGGCCTCTTCGAGGTAGTGAGTGGTGAGGAAGACGGTGGTTCCCCCGGCACAAAGGGCGCGAATCTCATCCCAGAGATGGGCCCGGCTCTGCGGATCGAGGCCGGTCGTTGGCTCGTCAAGGAAGAGCAGTTTGGGGCGGTGGACCATACCCATCGCCAGGTCCAGGCGGCGGCGTTCTCCGCCTGAGTAGGTTCGCGCCATGCGATCCGCATAGCTTGCAAGTCGCAGGGAAGAGAGCAGTTCGCCGGTACGCTGACGCGCCTGCTGCACGCGATAGAGGCGAGCCTGGAGTAGAAGGTTCTCTCGTCCGGTCGCGTTGACATCGACCCCGCCGCTTTGACTGACATAGCCAATCTGCTCGCGGATGCGTGCCGGCTCGCGAAGCAGATCGTAGCCGGCCACCAGAGCCTGGCCGCCATCGGGCGGGAGCAGCGTAGTGAGCATGCGCAATGTGGTCGTTTTACCCGCGCCATTGGGGCCCAGGAAGCCAAAGATTTCGCCCGCTTCTACCCGCAGCGTTACGCCGCGCACCGCGTCTACAATGGTACGCCGCGTCTTAAAGCTTTTTTTTAAGTTGTGTGTTTCGATCAATGCCATCTGAACAGTCCTCCGACATCTTGATACGCCGCCTGCGGCGGCGTGGGGAAGGATTGCAGGAGGGCCCCTCTTGTTCCGCTCGACAACGACGCTAGCGCGTCCCCTTGATAGACCGTCAGAAACGGCGCTGACGCGCCTACGCTGCGCGTCATCTGACGGCAAGGCTTGCGCGCTGCGCGCTCAGTCGAGCGGAGAAGCAGCCGCCCTCCTACACCTCCCACAACACCCTTCACATAAGAGCTGAAGGAGTATCAGCAGTTTTCGCGTGGCGATCCACAGGATTCGCGTTTGATCAGGGGGGTGGCAAGTTCAACGCGGACGGTATCGACCGGTTCGCCCGCGATCAAACGCAGCAACATTTTGGTAGCAACGCGTCCCATTTCAAGGAGGGGCTGGCGTATTGTGGTCAACGCGGGCGCCAACTGTGAGGAATAAGGCATATCGTCGAAGCCGACAACACTCATGGCGCCTGGTACCGGCATGCCGTGCTCATGCAAGGCTTTGTAGACGCCCAGGCACTGCTGATCGTTGCCAACGAACACGGCAGTGGGAGGTTCGGGCAGCGCTAACAGCGATGTCATCTCCCGGTAGGCTGACGCGGGATGGAAGTCGCCATACCGGATCAGCGCCGGATCGATGGGGATGCCGGCATCTTGCAGGGCGAGGCGATAGCCAGTGAGTCGATCCTGGGTACAGGGGTGGTCAGCGGGACCCATGAGAGCCGCGATACGGCGATGGCCCAGAGAGAGTAGATAGCGGGTTGCCGTTTTGCCGCCAGAGAGATTAGTTGCGCTCACCGAGAGATCATCGGGCCCCAGTTCACCCAGGGCATCGACGACCACGAATGGGATATTGCGGCGGCGCAGTTCTTGCAGGTGTATGGACTGCTTATCGGCGAGGACCAGGATAGCGCCATCGGTTGAGCCATCGGCCAGTCGTTGCACCCATTGTCGTTCGCGCTGCTGATAATCATGGGTGGAAGCCAGCACGACCCGCACCTCGGTGGAGGCCAGCGCATCCTCGACGCCCCGTAAAATCTCGCAGGCATAGTCGCTGTGCAGCGATTGCACCACAAAGTCGATCTGTCCGCTCTGTCCCGTTCGCAGGGAGCGAGCGGCCCGATTGACGACATAGCCATATTCCGTCATCACGCGTTCCACTCGTTCGCGGGTAGCGGGAGCGACGTCGGCGCGCTGGTTGATCACTTTCGAGACCGTGGGGATAGAGACTCCGGCGGCGGCTGCGATTTGAGCCATGGTGAGGGGTTGGTGGGGCAAGGGTTCTGACATGGTGCTATCCTTTCTACTGATTTTCGATAACCATTTCGATGCTCTAGAAGAGAAGTGTAGTGGGTATTGTTCGTTTTGTCAAGGCCCGGCCACCCCAGGTCCCCGGCCACCCGCAAGGGGTGGCCCTACATTTTGGGTGGTATAGAGGTTGGTAGGGAGTGAACCGGGCCCCTCACATGAGGTTGATGAAGATAGGAGGGGATATGAGCGTCGAGAGTGGAGGCGAGGGCAGGTTTGTAGGGTTCAGTGGGGAGCCTACGGGTAGAAGGTGCGGCGGCCTGTAGACGTCGATAAATCGACGGACGCCGTAA
>JAFMRP010000809.1 GCA_017354095.1 Ktedonobacteraceae bacterium | reverse complement strand
AGTGCGGGGCCTCATGGCTACCCGCTATTCTCTGGCGCCTGGATAAAAATTGGAAAGCACTACGCCAGACAACCCCCTGGTTAGATAGGCTCCCCAGCGAGATTGTCAGCGAGCATGTACTGCTCACGACGCAGCCTCTTGAAGAGCCCGAGAAGCCCGCTCATTTCAAGATGATACTGGAAATGTTTGATAGCGCGCATATGCTCATGTTCTCCAGCGATTTTCCCCATTGGGATGGTGATACGCCTGACTTCACAGGGCGTATTTTTCCACCAGATCTGCGCAGGCGGGTACTTGGTGAAACGGCCCTTGAAGTGTATCGTTTGCAGAGGGTATCTCATGTCTGATATTACAGATCGCACAAAGCGGGCCTGGCCCGTAGCGCATGTGGATGAGATTCCGACCGGAACGCGTAAATTGGTGGAGGTAGACGGTCGCTCCATCGGTATTTTTAATGTGCATGGGACAATCGTTGCGGTCCTTAATATCTGTCCACATGCGTTCGCGCCAGTATGCCTTGGCCGGATAGGCGGGACTACCCAGCGCTCGGCTCCTGGAGAGTTTCGCTGGGGGCAAGAAGGTGAAATCCTCTTTTGCCCCTGGCATGGTTGGGAATTTGAACTGCTTACAGGCAAATCGCTTGTTGATCGTCGACACCTGACTCTCTATCCTGTGTATATAGAGGATGATACTATTTTTGTGCTGCTCCCTCAGAAATCTGCAACGAAGTAGAGCCTGCTCGCCTCTCTTGAGAAGTCGTGGGTGTTATAGACATGAAAATCTACGGCCTGTTTGATATCTCCATGTTTGCCCGATCATTGATATAATGCTGGAGGTGCTGGGCGACATAGCGGCCGATGACGTCGCTCTCAATGTTGAGGAGCATTCCCGCTTGCACCTCGCCGAGATTAGTATGTTGCTGTGTGTAGGGGATGAGTGCGAAGGTGAAGCGATCAGCCAGCACATCGATAATGGTCAGGCTCACGCCGTTTAAAGCGATGAAGCCCTTGGGGATAATGAAGAGTCGCAGCGCTTCAGGTAGAGCTACCTCAACGTGGAGAGCCATGCCGTCTTCTCTGGCGCTCAGAACAGGTGCGGTAGCCTCGATATGGCCTTGTACCATATGTCCCCCGATACGGCCCTGTGTGGGGAGTGAGCGCTCCAGGTTGACTTTATTGCCTGGCTTGAGCGTGCCCAGGCGTGTGCGGCGCAGCGTTTCGGGCATCGTATCTATGGAAAACCCGTCGTGTGCCAGTTCTGTGACGGTGAGGCAGGTACCATCCACGGCGATGCTATCTTTCACCCCAAGGTCCTCCAGGACATATGAGGCGGAGATGGCTATTCCTCGCTCACTGATCTCTTTAACGATACCCTGTTCTTCGACGATCCCAGAAAACATAGTAAGGAACTCCTTTTCTTCTTGAAAATGATGTGCTAGCTGGCCTGAGCGTTGGCATGAAGGCATTGGAGGCTGCGTGCCATCTCGACAGCGGCCCGGGCGCATTCGGTCGCCCGCTCAATGCGCTCCTCAGCCTGTTGTTGATTCTCTGCACAGATCACACCAAAAATGATGGGGGTGCCGCTATCTAAGGCAACTCGTTGAATGCCCTGAGCGGCGGCATCGCTAACCACGACATCGTGGCGCGTGGCTCCCTTCATGACGCAGCCAAGACAGAGCAGCGCATCGTAGCGGGCGCTGACCAGCATGCCACGCGCGAGGGTTGCCAGCTCAAACGAGCCGGGAACGCTGTGCACCTGGATCTGTTGTGGATCAACGTTCAGACGGAGCAATTCGTCATAAGCGAGCGCGAGCATGGCGCCGGTAACGGTCCAGTTATAGCGCGCAACGACGATACCGATGCGCAGCCCCTTGCCATCCAGGTTGGGAGGAGGCAGATGGATGGGAAGTGATAATGAAGTCATAGTAGGATATGCTCCTTGATCGACTATAAAGGAGAAATGTGTAAGAGATGGCCCAGACGCTGCTGTTTAGTGCTAAGGTATGTGAGGTTATCCCTTGTGGCAGTGATCTCCAAAGGCACGCGCTCGACCTGAATACCACCATCACGCAGCGCTTGAATCTTCAGCGGATTGTTGGTCAGCAGACGCACGTGAGTGAGAGCCAGGTCACGCAGGATGGCGAGCGCGCCCGTGTAGTCACGAGCGTCAATCGGATAGCCAAGCCGTTCATTGGCGCTGACAGTATCGTCGCCCTGATCCTGGAGAGCATAAGCCTGGATTTTCGCGCTCAGGCCTATGCCGCGTCCCTCCTGTGGTAGATAAATGAGGACACCACGTCCGGCCCTGGCGATGGTCTGGAGGGAAGTATGAAGTTGTGCCTGGCAATCACAGCGTCGTGAGCCAAAGATATCGCCCGTTGTACAGGCCGAGTGGAGGCGCAGCAAGGGAGGATTTGCCTCGCTTGTATCCAGATTGCCGAGCGTTAGTACGAGATAATGCTGGCCGCTAGCCAGTTCCAGATAGTCACGCAGGAAAAAGGTCACACTCTCGATGGGGAGTCGGGCCGAGGCAATAAAACGTATTTGCTCCTGTGAGCAATAGCGCGCGATGGCATCGACGGTGACCACGCCAATTCCCCATTGTTTTGCCAGGGCGTGGAGCTCATCGCCATGCGCTGTCTCGCCTTCATCGTTCAGCACCTCACATATTGCCGCCGCTGGTTCAAGACCTGCCATACGCATCAGATCAACGGAAGCCTCTGTATGGCCGCGCCTCTCGGCTGTGCCGCCAGGGCGTGCCATGAGCGGGAAGACGTGTCCGGGTCGAGCCAGATCCTCAGGTCGCGTAGTGGGATCGGCAAGAGCGCGAATAGTGGTAGCCCTATCGCTGGCAGAGATCCCCGTAGTCGTACCTCGTCGTGCGTCAACCGAGGTCGTGAAGGCTGTCTCCTGGAGTGGGTGATTGGCCTGTTCGATCGCCGGGAGATTGAGAGCTGTAAGGCGTTCTGCGCTGAGAGCTGTACAGATCAGGCCACGTGCCGAACGGAGCATAAAGTTGATGGCCTGGGGCGTGGCGAATTGAGCAGCCAGGCAGAGGTCTGCCTCGTTCTCGCGATCCTCGTCATCACAGATGAGCATCATCTTCCCAGCGCGCAGGGCGTCGATAGCCTCTGGTACGCTGAGACAGCGCTGTTGCTTGTTTATGTTACCGTCCTGTGGAGTACTCATATCAAGCGTTCGCATACCACTTTCACCTTCACTTTCTCATCCAATGAGCTCAGGAAACACTTCAGGAGAATCTCCTTCCACGCTTCCCTTGTATTGCCAGGTTGTCGCTGTTGAATAGGAAACGTCGCCCTCATAGAGTATATCGTCATCAAATTGCCGTATCTGGATGTTGCGAAGCCTCCAGGCTTGCTCCATCTTTTTTGCACCCAGGCCGCCAATGGGGGAGGGCGCATGTGAGCCACCCACTAACCTGGGCGCGACAAAGGTTGC
>JAFMRP010000808.1 GCA_017354095.1 Ktedonobacteraceae bacterium | reverse complement strand
GAGTTCGTCGCTGGCATCGCCGCCCAGGGCAACCGTGACATGCCGGCGCGCCGAGCGTGAGACGAGATAGGTGGGCAGCGCGGAGGCATCGGCGAATGGCTCGTCGAGATAATCGGCAACGGTCCGCACCAGCTCATTAGCATCGGGCCTGAGTATCTCCACGTGATGATCGGTATCGAAATAGCGAGCCACAATCTGAGCATAGTGCAGTTCAGAGAAGCTTTTTTCGGAGAAGCCGATGCTGAACGTTTTGGGGCGTTCAGGGCTGACCTCGCGCATCAGTGCTACGACACTGCTGGAATCGATGCCGCCGCTGAGGAAAACGCCCAGGGGTACATCGCTGACCAGACGGCGCGCGACGGCGGCTTTGAGCAGTTCGCGCAGCTCGTACGCATAGTCATCGATAGAGCGCCGGTCCTGTGCAGGCGTCGTCTGAAAGCGAACATTCCAGTATTGTCGCGGCTGCCAGTCGGAAGTGGAGCGGCCACGGTCGCTGCCATCGAGGTGTAGTTCCAGGTAGTGGCCAGCCGGCAGCTTTTGTACGCCCTCGAAGATGCTGTAGGGAGCCGGAACATATTCGCACAGCAGGTAGGTGCGCAGGGCCTGCATATCCAGGCGTCGCTCCAGCCAGGGCAGTTCTAGCAGCGCCTTCAGTTCTGAGCTCCAGGCGCAATGTGTACCATCACTCCAGTAGTAGAGCGGCTTGACGCCCAGGCGGTCGCGGGCGATGAACACCGTGCGCCGCCGGCTATCCCAGATAGCGAAGGCGAACATGCCATTGAGGCGGGCCAGGCAATCCTTTCCCCAGTGCTCATAGGCGTGCAGGAGGACTTCGCTATCGGAGCGCGAGCGGAAATGGTATCCAGCCTGCTCCAGTTCTGGCACCAGTTCTTGAAAATTGTAGATCTCGCCATTGAAGGTCAGCCAGGTGCGGCCATCCTCACTGGCCATGGGCTGGTGGCCGGCCGATGTTATGTCGAGGATTGCCAGGCGACCGAAACCGAGGCCGATGGCAGGAGCACTATAATAGCCCTCATCATCTGGGCCCCGGTGCCGCTGTCGTTCTGCCATGCGATACACATAGCGCTTGTCGACAGGGCTTTCGCCGTCCAGATGCACTATTCCACAAATTCCACACACAGCAGCATTCCCTTTCTCTCAACCAGCAATCGACTCATCTCTATGACTCAGTATAAGCCGGTCCACAAAAACCGGACAAGCAAACATCAAAGATGCAGAGAGAGCGATATATCAGCAGTCCAATTCTCTCATATATAAAGTGAAATATGGAATTATATACATTGAAGATCATGAAAGCGTTATTGGTTGGCACAATGTTTATACTGGTCATAGAGCGTTGGATTGACCATAGCATGCTCAGAGAGAGACAGGGAAGGACACCCCGATGGGCTCCTTGCCTGTCTCTTATTTTGCTGCTAGAACGAGCGCGAGCTTGTAGTATAGCAGAAGGCGTGATTACATTAAAAATGTATAAGCGAGAGAACAACAGGAAGGGGGCGTCAGAATCATGAAACGAACAACGTGCCTATCCATCATCGTGCCGCTCTATAATGAGGCGGAAAGCGTCGCGCTGCTTCACGAGCGGTTGTACGGTGTATTGCAGGAGCAGGAACGCTCGTTCGAGATTATTTATGTTGATGATGGAAGCACTGACGGGACCATCGACCAGTTGCGGACGCTCGTGGAGCAAGGGCAACACACGCGAGCCATCCAGCTGCGTAGAAATTTCGGGCAGACGGCTGCTATCGCGGCTGGAGTGGATGCCAGCCGGGGCGAGACCTTAATCTTCATGGACGGCGACCTGCAAAACGATCCCGTTGATATTCCGCATTTACTGGCAAAGCTTGATGAGGGATATGACGTCGTCAGTGGTTGGCGCAAGAAGCGTCGTGACGCGCCGATCAGTCGCAAGCTCCCTTCATTGCTGGCCAACCGTCTCATCTCGTATGTGACGGGGGTTCACCTGCATGACTACGGCTGTACGCTCAAAGCGTTTCGTTGGGAAGTGTTCCAGCACATGCGTCTCTATGGTGAGATGCACCGCTTTCTACCGGCCTATGCTGCGCTAGTGGGAGCGAGCATTGCCGAAATCGAGGTCGCGCACCATCCCAGGCGTTTTGGTGTGTCGAAATACGGTATTTCGCGTACAGTGCGTGTGATTCTGGATATGCTGACCGTCAAATTCATGGGCCGGTACGCCACCAGGCCGCTGCACGCCTTTGGGTTAACGGGGCTGCTGATGTTGATTTTAGCGTTGGGGATCATGGTCACCGCGCTCACGCGGGCAGCATTTAGCCGGAGTTCCGCCTCCATGGGTGCGGCTAGTTCCAACGCCCTGTTGTTGCTCGGCCTGACGCTGCAATGCTTGATGAGTGGTCTTTCAGCCGAAATGCTCACGCGTATCTACTATGAATCTCAACGGAAGCCTGTTTACACGATTAAAGCTGTATTTCCTGCGCTCGCCAGGGCGGAAGGCGAGGAAGAGGCTGCCTGAAACGTAGGGCCGGCCCTGGCCGGGTACTAGAAAAGAGCGTTTTTTATGCGAATTCTCATGATCGCGCCAGAACCATTTCTTGAGCCGCGCGGCACGCCCTTCAGCGTGTATCATCGCATTCAGGCTCTTATCGAGCTGGGTCACGAAGTAGACCTGGTCACCTATCCGCTTGGCAGAGAAGTCAAATTGCGGGGCCTCAACATCTGTCGCACGCCCCTGCTACCTTTTATTAACGGCGTCAGGATTGGTCCATCGCTGGCCAAAGTGCCGCTGGACGCGCTGCTCTTTCTGACGGCGATGAGGCGGCTCAGCAAGCGGCGCTACTACTACATTCACACGCACGAAGAGGCCGGGGCGATGGGAGTGATACTGGGAGCCATCTTTGGCTGCAAGCATCTTTATGATATGCATTCTGACCTGGCGCAGCAGATGTCGAACTTCTCGTTCACGCGCAGTCGTTTGCTTATTCGCGCAGTCGCAGCCGTTCAGAGGTGGATTGTGCGCAAAGCGGACGTAGTGATCGCCATCTGCTCCGATTTAAAGAAGGCGGCAGAGCAGATGGCCCCTGGCAAACCAATCTACCTGATCGAGAACGTAGCGGTGGACGAGTCCCTGCCGGCAGTCGGCGAGGAAGAAGTGGAGCGGATGCGCGAGCGGCTGCAGCTGAGTGATGGGCCGGTGTTGCTCTACACCGGAACGCTGGAGCACTACCAGGGGATCGATCTCCTGTTGCAGAGCGCGGTCCAGGTGCTGCAAGAGATGCCAGAAGCTCAGTATGTCCTGGTGGGCGGACATACTCCTCAGATCAGACGCTATAAGAAAAAAGCTCAGAAGCTGGGTATTGAACAGAGTGTACATTTTCTGGGGCAGCGCCCGGTCGAAGAGATGCCGCAGTACACGGCCCTGGCGGACATTCTGCTCAGTCCGCGCAGCGAGGGAACAAACA
>JAFMRP010000807.1 GCA_017354095.1 Ktedonobacteraceae bacterium | reverse complement strand
ATGCTTTTACCATCCAGTGCGGCTGCATTCGACGCTGGGCTACGTTAGTCCACGCGCCTTCGAAGAGGCTGCTGACCAACCGATGAGTTCACCAACTTCAGTGTCTCCATCTTTCCGGGCCACGACCACTGGCTGACACCCACTTTTGCTGCCCCATGATGGGCCATATACCTGCTCCTCGACGCTCCACGCTTCCCGATGATGCAGCCCTTTTTCCATACAGTGCCGTCTGATGACCACGTGCTCTGGGGGAGCCATGAGCATCAACATGTTCCCCGTGCGTTTCGTCACCGTCGTCAAATTCTAAAGGTGTGGGTGACGTGCTGTTATTCGCTTTTATCCGTCTCTGTCCGACTGTGTCCAAACCGCTCCAATACCTCGCTCCAGGGGCGATATTCAAGCTCAAATGGAAGGGGAGTATCGGAAGTGGCTTGACGCTGCGTACGATCGCCCCAACTGGTTCCTCCCGTGCGCGGATCACCCTGGCTATGCGGATCGTTGCTATATAAATCGGCCCCATCTGGTGGATGGCCTTCCGGATGTGCTTCGCTAGAGTAACGATTATCGCCTGCTCCCCGGAGATGTACTGCTTCGATCCATTCCCTATAGAGCGTCTCTCTTGCTTCGGGAGAAGTGTGATACGCGTCATCTCGTTCACCACGAGTTTCATCATGATAGTCAAATCCTAACGGCATTCCTGTTTCTCCTGCTTTCTCTTCTGTATTGCTGCGTTTGTCATGACATACGAGATGGTCCTAATGCAGAAATCCGAAACTTGCTCAGGAAAGGCCACGCCGGATCTGTAGGGGCAAGGGGTGGCTGGGAGGCTGGGTGGGGCCATTGAGGTTGCCCGCCCGTGCCCTTCGCCTCTCTTCCCGAATACATCTCGTGTGGTTACACTAAGGAGGACTATCAGCCAAGGGTACAACCTGTTGGACGGCAATCCTTCCATCTCATCGTGTGCTGCACGAAGCACCGTATACTCACCCAGAATCGAACACCCTATCCACCAACGTGGTATTTCTCTCACCCGCTCCCTTCCTAATAAGAAGCCCGCAATGCCGCCGATCACGCGGTGTTGTGCTCGACCTCAAGCGAGATGGTAGCGTTGGAAGAATTGCCAGCTCAACCGGGTCGCCGAGACGGTCCGGGTCGTCGCGCCCAGACGAGGAACCGGCCTGGCACCAGGCCAGGTATGGCCGCCGCCAGTGATGCGATAATGCTGCACCATGCTCCCGCTCTGGCAACCTGTCCACTGCAATCCGACGACATCGGCGTGCTGAAAAAAGGTCGTGGGACCACTGCGACACCCATCGAGCGTGCTCCAGCTTTGCATCGTTTGCATGATGGGCGCCAGATGCACCGCCGGGCGTCCATCGTAATGCACGATAGAATCAGCTGTCCCATGGAACTCCAGATACGGCACGGGCCGCGCTGGATGACATCCTCCGGGGATGGGATAGATGGCAGCCGCGACCGCCACAAACGCGGCGATGCGCCCGGCCATCTGGCAGGCCAGCAGGTTGGTCATGCCACCGCCATTGGAGATGCCCGTGGCATAGATGCGATGGGAGTCCACGCAGAGCTGGTGCTGTAAGGCGGTGAGCAGATCACTGACAAAGAGCACATCATTGACCGTCGGATCAAACTGGCCATAGGTGGCCCATCCCACCTTGCCGTTGGATCCCACCACGCCCTGGGGATACACCACCAGCACCTGCTGCTGATCCGCCAGAGACGAATAGGTGGTATAGCGCTCTTGCTCCTGCGCCGTCTCGTTCATCCCATGGAAATCCAGCACCAACGGCGTCATCCGGTGAGGATCATACCCCACGGGAAGGTGCAGGCGATACGTGCGCTGAATGCCATCAGAGGTCAGAGTCGCCTCCATGGTCTTTCCCGCTACGGTGGGTGGCGCTTTTCCACACCCGGTCGTCGTGATCGGGGTGGCAACGATGCTCCCATGCGTGACGGGCGTGGTTGTTGCTGAAGGGGAGGCTCCGGCTTGCTGCGCGCATCCGCTCAGAAGGACAATGAAGAGGGTTGTGGCGAACAACCATGTTCCTGCATATTTAATGGTCATATTCGGGTTCCTTCCGTGTGGGTTGGGGCTCTGGAGTCAGGACGCTGGTGAGGCCAGCGATCAGAAAGCGCGCGGTCAATGCTCCCGCCTCATCCAGCGAGGGAGGCTCTTGATCATGTTCCTCTGGATGACGGCGCAGCCACCAGATGGCGGTGCGATTCAACAGGGCCACCATCATGGCTGCGAGCAGATTGAACGGATAGATCACCGTCGACGCGTCGGGGATCGGCACCACGTCAGGAGAGGGAGTGATCCCAGCGAGCGATGCCTGAGCATACTGCACCATCTGGACCATCCGCCAGGCAAAGCGTAAAAACACCTGCCATTCGACCTGCTGCAGACGGGTCTGTTCGGCGAACACGATCTGCATGAGGTCCCGATTCTGGGAGGCAAAGCGCAGGTATGCCACCACCGCATCCTTCACCGTCTCTTCCCAGGGTTGTTGCTGCTCTCTGGCCTGCTGCAACAGCGCATCGAGCTGCGCATTCAAAGGCGTAAAGCCCTCGAGCAGCACCGCGTGCAAGGCGTCCTCTTTGGTCTTGAAGTACAGGTAAAAGGTGCCGAAGCCCACATTGGCCTCAGCCGTGATCTGCGCGATGGTCGCATCGGCCACGCTAACCCGCGCAAAGACGGTGCGTGCCCCGGCGATGAGTTGTGCAAGCGTCCGTACCTGGCGTTGACCACGCCGCCCTTGCGCTGCGATCGAGGGAGTGACGGCATCTCCCATGGAGGTGAAGCCATCCTCTGGAACTGTCATGTCGCTCATTCCTTTCTATTTGATAACATCGCCAATGATGATGATATCATCATCAGTAATATAGCAACGAAGGCGGCGGCTGTCAAGGGTTCTGATAGGTAGATCTGGGCGATTGAAACGTTCTCTTGGTGAATATTTACTGGAGGGAGCGATGATGCTTGCCCGCATTGCCACCGTCACCAATCACCCACCTCGGAACCAGGACCTCAACGCTCACCAGGAGCGTCGCTACACACACAACTGGGAGCACCATCAAACAGACTTGGTCTCATTCCTGCCTTGCTACGAGGCAAGCCCATAGATGTCGATCCTCGCATTACCCATATAGATCAGACCATTCGCTATCGCAAGACCGTAGCGATCAACCCAATCCTTAAAGCTCGCAATGGGATGGCAAGCCTTGCGACAGGTGGCATCAAAGGCATAGAGTCCACCAGAACCAACGATGTAGACCAGTCCGCCTGCTATTGTGGGCGAGTTCGGCAGGTATTGGTTGATGTATTGGTTGGGAAAAGGAAAGCTCCAGAGAGGCTGGCACGCCTTGCGACAGGTGGCATCAAAGGCATAGAGCGTACTCCCCGGCTTTCGTAAGAAGAAAAACGCACATAGACCAGCCCGCCCG
>JAFMRP010000136.1 GCA_017354095.1 Ktedonobacteraceae bacterium | reverse complement strand
TCACCTGCGCCGGTAGATGGATCTAACGGCGCACTCGTCTTTCTCAGTACGCCTACATATCGTTCTCGAAACCGGAGAGGTTCACGCCCAACGTCGGCAGCGTTTCTTCGCTCTCCTCAGAGAGACGCAGCATCTGCTCATCCTCGTTGAGAATCACTACCTGAATCCCCAGGCTGTTCAATTCCTTCACCAGCACCTTAAACGATTCTGGCACCCCGGGCTCTACAACATCCTCGCCTTTGACAATCGCTTCATAGGTCTTGACGCGGCCCGTTATGTCGTCAGATTTCACGGTCAGTATCTCTTGCAAGGTGTGAGCGGCACCATAAGCCTTCAACGCCCACACTTCCATCTCGCCGAAACGCTGCCCGCCAAACTGCGCCCGACCACCCAGGGGCTGCTGCGTAATCATACTGTACGGCCCGGTCGAACGCGCATGCACTTTGTCGTCAACCATGTGGGCCAGTTTGAGCATATACACATAACCTACAGTCACTGGCTGATCAAATGCCTCGCCGGTCCGCCCGTCGAAGAGCTGCACCTTGCCGCCCTCCGGCAGACCGGCCCGGCGCAGCATCTCCTCAATGTCCTCCTCGGTAGCCCCATCAAAAACAGGTGTGGCAACCTTCATCCCCAATAGATGCGCGGCCCAGCCCAGGTGCGTCTCCAGAATCTGCCCGATATTCATGCGGTGCGGCACGCCCAGCGGTGTGAGGATAATATCAACCGGAGTACCATCGGGCAAGAAGGGCATGTCCTCCACCGGGAGAACGCGCGAGATGACCCCCTTGTTGCCGTGCCGCCCGGCCATCTTATCCCCAACTCCAATCCTATGCTTGTGCGCGACGCTCACACGCACGACCTGGCGTACACCAGGCGGCAGTTCGTCGCCCGCCTCGCGCGAAAAGATCTGCACGTCGATGACCTTTCCGTGTTCACCATGTGGCATCCTCAACGAGCTGTCCTTGACTTCGCGCGCCTTTTCGCCAAAAATGGCGCGCAGCAGCTTCTCTTCAGCCGTCAACTCCGTTTCGCCCTTCGGCGTAATCTTGCCCACGAGGATATCCTGCCCGCTCACGCTGGCTCCAACGTAGACCATACCATAGGCGTCGAGGTTACGCAGCGCCTCCTCACCAACGTTAGGAATGTCACGCGTGATTTCCTCCGGCCCCAACTTGGTGTCACGCACCTGGATCTCGTACTCCTCAATGTGGATGGAGGTAAAGAGATCTTCACGCACCAGCCGCTCGCTGATCAGAATGGCATCCTCGAAGTTGTACCCTTCCCACAGCATAAAGGCTACCAGCACATCCTGTCCCAACGCTAGTTCACCATGATCTGTCGAAGAACTATCCGCCAGCGCCTGCCCCACTCGCACATATTCCCCCTTGCGCACAATCGGACGCTGGTTGATACAGGTGCCGGCATTCGAGCGCGCGAACTTACGCAGGCGATAGGTATGCACCTCGCCTTCCGCATCCATCAATTCAATCTTGCGCCCCGTTACAGAGATAATCAACCCATCCTGGTGGCTGAATACGGCATGCCCCGAATCAAGCGCTACCTGTCGCTCCATACCCGTACCACAGATGGGAGACTGTGGCTTGAGCAACGGAACCGCCTGGCGCTGCATGTTTGCTCCTCCCTGCGCCCGGCTCACATCATCATGCTCCAGAAATGGAACCAACGAGCTGGCAATACTGACGGCCTGCTGCGGCGAGACGTCGATATAATCGATACTTTCGGCGTTCTCCTCTATAAATTCGCTCTGATAGCGAACCTGCACACGGCTATCGAGAAACTCTCCGCACTCGCTGAGCTGCACGTTGGCCTGGGCAATCCGAAAACGCTCCTCTTCATCGGCGCTGTAATAAACAATCTCGTCGCTCACAAATGGCTTGACACGCACCTGCTGATCCCCTAATGTACGCGCGAGCCGCTGGAAGAGCTCTTCGTCAACACGCACTGGCTGACGCGCCTTGAAGAGCACTGTCCCATCCAGCGCGACAATATCCTCACCTTCTCTTCCAACCATACCGCGCAATTCATGCCCGATCAGGCGCTCATCTAAAGCGCTCAACTGCCTGCACACCCTCCGACAGGGCGTCTCAATAAAGCCATACTGGTTAATCCTGCCATAGGTCGCTAGGTAGCCAATCAGGCCAATATTCGCTCCGTCCGGCGTTTCGATCGGACAGATCCGCCCATAGTGCGATTGATGCACATCACGTACGTCAATGCTGGCTCTATCACGCGAAAGACCGCCCGGACCAAGCGCGGAGAGACGACGCTTGAGACCAACTTCCGATAAGGCGTTGGTCTGCTCCATAAACTGCGAGAGCTGGCTGCCACCAAAGAATTCTCGCAGCGCGGCGACAACCGGTCGAATGTTGAGCAGGCTATTGGGGGTCGCCTGCCCCTGTTCGGCTATGCTCATACGCTCTTTGACAACCCGCTCCATACGCAATAGCCCGATACGCATCTGCGCTTGAATCAACTCGCCCACACAACGCACTCGCCGGTTGCCTAGATGATCAATATCATCTTTACGCCCCTGCCCATTGTTGAGCGCGACCAGGTGCCGCACCAGCTCAACCAGGTCATCCAGGGTCAGCGTGCGCTGGCTCATGGGAATGGCCAGGTCAAACTTTTTGTTAAGCTTGTAGCGTCCAACCGCACCCAGATCGTAACGACGCGGGTTAAAGAACAGGTTGCGCACCAGCGCACGCGCGTTTTCCAGGGTGGCCGGATCCCCCGGTCGCAACTTCTTATATACCTCCAGCAGCGCTTCATCCTCACGTTTCACCGGATCACGATCCAACGTTGTCTGGATATACCGCACGCTGGAATGGGTGTCCACATCAGCAAATGCCGCGAGTATCCCTTCATCAGACGATAAATCTACGTCTCGCAGATGATAGTGCTCGCGCGCCAGCCCACCAAGCGCACGCAGGAGCGTCGTTATCGGCAGTTTGCGCTTGCGATCTACCTTAACCGAGAGGACGTTTTTGTTGCTGGTCTCGAATTCCAGCCAGGCGCCCCGCAAGGGGATCAACTTTCCTCCCGCCAGCTTTTTGCCGGTCGCTACATCCTCCTCCAGCGTGTAATAGGCTCCAGCCGAACGCACAAGCTGGCTGACCACCACACGTTCGGTCCCGTTGATGATGAAAGTACCATCACAGGTCATGATGGGAAAATCTCCCATGAACACGTCCTTCTCGATGATCTCTCCCGTCACTTTATCAGTCAACCGCGCCTTGACCGTCATGGGCGCGGCATAGGTGGCATTACGCTGCCTGCACACCTCTTCGCTCTGCTTCGGTTCCCCAAAAGCATTATCTGGAACGATGAATTCCAGGCTGAGACGCTTACCAGTGAAATCCTCTATTGGCGAGATCTCCGCGAAAAGCTCTCGCAATCCCTCTCGCTTAAACCACTCAAAAGAGTCAAACTGAATCTGCAGCAAACCAGGCATCGGCTGAATACTGGGAATACGCGCGAATGAGACTCGCTCTGCCTGCTGAGCAACTTGTGCTGTTGTACTTGCTTCCAAAAGTACCACTCCTTTCGCCTTGCAATCGACACAACAAACAACTCCCCTCTGGGAGCCCAACAAATACGCACAACGGTCCTACAGTCGAACAATCAAGGAGCTGAAAAGCATGAAAAAACGGCGCAAAAATGCCGGTACAGAGTCAAAACAGCAGATGAATAGACCACTTGATGGGATACAATACAACACTCAAACCTCCTTCCAGGAGGAAGGAGGTGCTTGGTAAGCATACCTAAAAAACCGCGCAAAAACACCGGTCTTTTGGACGTTGCACTTTTTTGACAGATGAAGTATAATTTGGTAGGGAAGGTAAATTCACCGCGGGCATCGTTGTGCCTCCAACACCCACAGCCCATCACTACCTATCTATATTACCACACTCTGCTCTTCCAGATTCTCTTCTCTATACCCTACTATCACTCGTAAAACCGTCCTTTACCAGATCTTTACCAGACCCCACGCACAAAACATACGATCCTTTACTACCGCTACAACAGCAGCTCCGGCTCCTCACACATTACATGCCTTACACGCCTGTATGCATGGTATAATAAAGCCGACTGCTTGTTGCTCATTTTTACTTGTCCATTCAACGGCTGCTGGTACTCCTGCAGCTCGATACCAACACTCAAAAAGGCCCTCTGCAACGAGGTCGCATTCCCATCGAAAAACATATGATTGGCGAGATCTGCCAGCAGTGCCTTGCGCTGCTTGAGCGGGAAGCCAGCTACCTTACGCGCTACTACCTTGTAAAGCGCTTCGTTATGCGCAAGATCAGTCGCTACTTCTGCCAGATCTACTCCCTGCTCCCCACTACTCTCCTGCCACTCACTCCCAAAACGCTGCAGCCGGCGATCACGCCGCAATAGATCCTTACAATAATTGCGCGCTATCACTACTACCATACTCTCAAACGAACGCACCGGACCAGCCTCGCCACGCTGCGTCTTTAACGTGTATTCCAGCATACGCCTCGCCGTCTCCTGCACAATATCAACGGCAACGTCTTCTTCCTGCCCCAACCACATAGGCGCTCGTAAAGCATATACCAGCCGCCGCGTAAAAGCTAACAAGCCCGGATAACAGCCACTCCACATCCGTTCAAACTCTTCATTATATGCTATATTACTGCTTTTTGTCCTGGTGCTCATATCTCATTCCTCATCAGAAAATGACCTACTTGCAGGTCTGCATACTATGCTGTTACACTTAGTTAGCAGGAAAGAAAAGCCCGCCCGGCGATAGCTGAGCCCAAACCAGAGAACCAGGCTCTCCTCTCACACTCACAGCGGGTCCAGATCTACCGCACATAGAGAAGGATAGATGAAGAGGACGTGCAAGAACACCGCAATCAGCGGGCATTCATGTCACATTTAATGGACACTTTGTTACCAGATGCCTGGCATTATTGCCAACCAGAAAAAATGAGGCGTGCATGGAACAGCGATTGTCTTTTCATCTACAACTGAAGCGCGAACGCGAACGACGCGGCTGGACTCAGGCCGATGTCGCCAACCTGCTGGATGTCGATACCAAAACGGTGAATCGCTGGGAAAGCGGACAAAGCCAGCCACGACGCTATCAGCGACCAAGACTGGTCCAAATACTGGAAAAGAGCGCTGAAGAGCTCGGCCTGCTCGATGGCGCACCCTCGCCCGGTCCCCAGGCCGATTGGGGCGTATCCCCGGCCATCACACACTTCTACGGCCGCCACCACGAAATAGAACAATTGAAACGCTGGATCGTCAATGATCATTGCCACCTGGTGGCGATCCTTGGCATGGGCGGCATCGGCAAAACAACGATCGCGACCAGGCTGGCACACGAGATCGCAAATGAGTTTGATTTCATACTCTGGCGCTCGCTCCAGCATGCTCCCACCCTGGAATACCTGCTCAAACAATGCCTCCAGTTTATTTCGGGTCAGCCGGTAACACACCTTCCAGAGTCACTCGATGAGCAGATCACACAGTTGGTGGAACTGCTCCGCAAACATCGCTGCCTCCTGATCTTCGATAACGCCGAGTCTCTATCACAGCCAGGCCAGCGCGCGGGACAATACCTGCCTGAACGCGAGAACTACGGCACGCTCTTCCAGCGCATCGGCCAGACTCACCATCAAAGCTGCCTCCTGCTGACCAGCCGCGAAAAAACCAGGGAAATCGCGCTCCAGGAAGGCAAAGATACCCCCGTACGCTCCCTGACACTGCCCGGACTCAGCACAAAAGCTGGACAACAGGTGCTACAGGAGAAAGATTTGACCGGCAGCCATACCCACTGGAAGAAGCTGACTGAGATCTATTCTGGCAATCCCCTGGCCCTGAAACTCGTCTCCGAAGTCATTCAAGGACTGTTCGGAGGCAATGTCGCCCAGTTCCTAGCTGAAGAGCAGCGCGTCTTCGGCGATATTAACGACTTGCTGGAACAACAATTTCAGCGCCTCCCAGCACGAGAACAGGCGATCCTCTATTGGCTGGCCATCGAACGTGTGGCGGTCACCCTCGATACCCTGCGCCAGAACTTTACGCAAGATAGGCGCGTACAGCTCTTCGACGCACTCAACTCCCTCCAGCGCCGCTTTCTCCTGGAGGTACATGCTGAAGAATATTTCGCGCTGCAGCCGGTAATTCTGGAATATGTAACGAACCGGCTCATCGGACAATTTTATATCGCATTTCAAAATGCCGACCCGGCCACCTGGGCCAGTTACGCTCTGCTCAAAGCCCAGGCAGGAGACTACGTACGCGAAAATCAACTGCACTTCATCCTGCGCCCCCTGGCCGAACAGTTGCTGGATACCTATGGCGGGCAGGCCATCGAACAAACCCTCCTCCAGATGCTCGCCCAGTGGCGCCAGCAGCCCGTACGTGTACGCAACTACCTGGCCGGCAACGTCCTGAACCTGCTACTGTACCTCCAGCGCGATCTGCGCGGCATGGATTTCTCTTCCCTGTCCATCTGGCAGGCCCACCTCCAGGATGCCGCGCTGCCTGCGGTTAACTTCTCTCACGCGTCCTTCCTGGATACGACCTTTACCAATACCTTCGGCAATATCTACTCCGTGGCCTTCAGCCCCAAAGGCAACGTTTTCGCACTGGGCACCGCCACTGGCGCAATCTGGATCTACCAGGCGGACGGCGATACTCCTACGCTTACTTGCCATGGACACACCGACGGCGTCTGGTCGCTGAGCATCAGCCAGGATGAACGCCTCCTGGTGAGCGGCAGCGACGATCAGACGGTCCGCGTCTGGGACCTGGCCAGCGGCGCGTGCCTGCGCACGATTACCACTCATAGCAACCGCGTGCGCGCCACGGCCCTCAATCACCATAATACCCTGCTCGCCAGCGGCAGCGATGACCAGACCATTCACATCTGGGACCTAGTCAGCGGCGCGTGCCTGCACACCCTTACCGGTCACAGCGGACGCGTGCGCGCACTGGCCTTTAACCCCGACGATACCCTGCTGGCCAGTGGCAGCACCGACAATACTATCTGTCTCTGGGATATGCGACTTCAGCGCTGCCTCCACACGCTCCTGGGCCATACTAACAACCTCCGCACCCTGGCATTCTCTCCAGATGGACAACTGCTCGCCAGCGGTGGTGACGACTGCATAATCCGCATCTGGCACGTCCACAACGGCACTTGCCTGCACCTGCTCCAGGATCACGCCAGCCGCGTCCGCAGTACCGCCTTCAGCCCCGATGGCGCCCTGCTCGCCAGCGGCAGCGAAGACCAGACGATCCGCCTCTGGAATACCCAAACCTGGCACTGCCAGACGATTCTACGCGGCCATACACAGGGGCTGCGCTCTATAGCCTTTAGTCCCGATGGACAAACCCTGCTCAGCGGCGCCGACGATCAGAGCGCACGCCTCTGGCAGACCGAAACTGGCTCCTGTTTCAAAACACTCCAAGGCTATACCAATCGCATCTGGTCGATCACAATGACACCAACGGGCAACACCCTGGTCAGCGGCAGCGAAGACCTTGCACTGCGCGTCTGGGAGACGGCAAGCGGCACCTGCTTGCGTACCATACGCGACCGCACTCACGGGGTGCGAGCAATCGCACTCTCCCCCGATGGGCAGATACTCGCCAGCAGTGGCGAAGACCGCACGGTGCGCCTCTGGAACATCCACACCGGCCAGCGCCTGCTTACCCTGCGCGGCCATACCAGCTGGGTCTGGACGGTGGCCTTCAGTCCCGATGGCCTGCTGCTCGCCAGTGGCGGCGAGGATCAGATCATCCACCTGTGGCAATGCCAGGATGGCCGCTGCCTGCACAGGTTGACCGGGCACACAAGCTGGATCCGCTCGGTGGCCTTCAGTCCCGACAATACGCTACTCGCCAGTGGCGGCGACGATCACACGATCCATCTCTGGCACACCAGCTCCGGCCAACGCCTGCTCGTCCTGCAAGGCCACAATGGACGCATCCGCTCAGTGGACTTCAGCCCCGACGGCGACTTGCTCGCCAGCAGCAGCGAGGACCACACGATCCGCCTCTGGTCCACCCACTCTGGCGAGTGTATCCAGACGCTCACCGGCCATGAAGACTGGGTCCGCTCGATCGCTTTCAGCCCCGACGGCCAGCTGCTCGCCAGTGGCGGTGAGGACCGCATTATCCGCCTGTGGGACCCGCACACGGGCCACTGCCTGGCCACACTGCATGGGCACCGGCAGCGTGTGCGCTCCCTTGCTTTCAGCATGCTCCCGGCGGATGAGCAACAGCATAGTGGCATCCTGCTCGCCAGCGGCGGCGATGATGGCCTGCTCATGCTCTGGGATGTGGAGACAAGGTCGCTCCTTAAGAGCTTCCGCAGCGAATTACCCTATGAAGGGATGAATATTACTGGAGCCAGCGGGCTGACGGACGCGCAAAAAGCCTCGCTCAAATTGCTCGGAGCGGTTGAAAGCAGCATTTGAGGAACGCCACATTCAGATGATATCCTGTTATAGGTTCCACCAGGTTTGATATTGAAACCTGTCTTCGAGCTTACAGAGAAAAAGGATCAGTTTTATGCCAAACCATCCCTTGAAACTTGGCTATAAAGCCTCAGCAGAACAATTCGGTCCCAGGCAGCTGCTCGACTTTACCATCGAGGCAGAAGCCAATGGTTTTGATAGCGTCTGGATTAGCGATCATTTCCAGCCCTGGCGCCATACCAATGGGCACGCGCCCGGCGCACTGCCCTGGCTGGGCGCGGCTGGCGCCCTCACACAGCGCGTTCAACTGGGCACCAGCGTGCTCACTCCCACGTTCCGCTACCAGCCAGCGGTCATCGCGCAGGCCTTCGGCACACTCGGCGCGCTCTACCCTGGCCGTATCCTGCTGGGCGTCGGCTCCGGCGAATCCCTCAATGAGGTTGCCGTCACCGCTGCGGACTGGCCCCCGGCGAAAGAGCGCCTGGCACGACTGCGCGAGTCCGTAGCGCTGATCAAG
>JAFMRP010000806.1 GCA_017354095.1 Ktedonobacteraceae bacterium | reverse complement strand
GCGAAGCGCGCTGCGCCAGCAGCGCGCTTCGCTCAAAAAAACTCCCGCGAGCCGCCGCAGGCGATTCCTCCCAGCCCGCCTGACCGCGTAGCGGTAGCCGCAAAAGCGGCGTTGGTGGGCTGGACAAGAGGTTGGTGAGAAGTGCGCCTGGCGAGCCGGCCACTCGCCAGAGGGCCTTTAGCACTTCGCCTCACTGTGGTACAATAGCCTGCGAGAGTGCGCCGCCCGCGTACCCCCTGAACATATTTTTTATGGAGTGTGATGATGTTGGAACAACAAAACCTGCTGGCAGGACTCAACGACCCGCAGCGCGCAGCCGTAACCACTACGCATGGCCCGGTCCTCATCCTGGCCGGACCCGGCAGCGGCAAAACCCGCGTCATCACGCACCGCATCGCCTACCTCGTCCAGCAAGCGGATATCTTGCCCTGGCGCATCCTGGCCGTTACCTTCACCAACAAAGCCGCCAAAGAGATGCGCGAACGCCTCGAAAAGCTGGTCGGCGTCTCCGCCTCCAAAGAAATGACCATCGGCACCTTCCACTCCATCTGCGCCCGTGTCCTGCGCATGGAGGCCGATTCACTGGCTCCCCTGGGCCTCAGCAGATCCTTCGTCATCTTCGATACCGATGATCAGGCTACCCTCATTAAACAGGCCGTGAAAGAACTGGGCCTGGACGAGAAACAGTATCGCCCCTCCGTCATGCAGTCCCACATCTCAAACGCCAAAAATAAGATGTTTGGCCCGGACCAGATGGCTGAACAGGCCAAAAAATATATCGAAGAGGTCGCTGCCCGCGTCTACAAAGTCTACCAGCGGCTCCTGCGCAGCAACAACGGCGTCGATTTCGACGACCTGCTCATGCTCACCGAACAACTCTGGCGCCGCGAGCCCGAAGTGCTGGCCCGCTACCAGCGCCGCTGGCAATACGTCCACGTTGACGAGTTCCAGGACTGCAACCTGCCCCAGTATAAACTGGTGCGCCTGCTGGCCTACGGCACTCCCGATCACCACGAGGGCCTGGGCAATATCTGCGTGGTAGGCGACGATGACCAGATGATCTACTCCTGGCGCGGTGCCAGCGCGGAAAATGTGCTGCGCTTTGAAGAAGACTTCCCACAGCGCAAGCTCATTATCCTCGATCAGAACTATCGCTCCACCCAGACCATCCTTGACGCGGCCCAGCACGTCGTGCGGCGCAATCGCTCGCGCAAAGACAAAAAACTCTGGACCGACAAAGGCTCAGGCGCCAGGATCACCGTGCATACCGCCGCCAATGAGGAGCAGGAGGCCGGTTACGCCGTCCAGGAGATCCGCCTGCTGCACGCGCGCGGCGACATTGAACACCTCGGCGATGTCGCGGTCATGTATCGCACCAACGCCCAGAGCCGTGCTCTGGAAGAGCAGTTCCTGCGCTGGAACATCCCTTACAAGGTCATTGGCAGCCGCAAGTTCTACGAGCGCAAAGAAATCAAAGATATGCTGGCCTACATGCGCCTGCTCGCCAATCCCAACGATGACCTCAGCCTCACGCGCATCATCAATGTGCCCAACCGCAAAATCGGCGCGAAAACGCTGGGCGACCTGCAAAGCTGGGCCAGCCAGCAAAATACCTCCCTCTATAACGCCATTCGCCATATCGATCAGCATCCTACCCTGGGCAAGGCTGCCCGTACCGCCCTTTCCGGCTTTAGCCAGCTCATCGAAGACCTGCTAGGAGCCGTTGACGAGCTCACCCTGCCCGAACTGCTCGATCGCATCGCTGAGCGCAGCGGCTATGGCCCGGAACTCCGCGCCCACGCCGACCACGAGCTGGACCGCTGGGCCAACGTGCTGGAACTCCGCCGCGTGGCCGAAGACTATTCCGAGATTGAGGCGCCCACCGCGCTCGAACTCTTTCTGGAAAACGTGGCCCTGGTTGGCGGTGCCGATACGGCCCAGACCAGCGAGGATGGCACGCTGCTCAAAGAAGAGAATAAAGACGCTGTAACGCTCATTACACTGCATGCCGCCAAGGGCCTTGAATTCCCGGTCGTCTTTATCGTCGGCATGGACGAGGGCTCGCTGCCTCACTCGCGCTCAGTCAGCCAGCCCGAACAGCTTGAGGAAGAGCGCCGCCTGGCTTACGTTGGTATCACACGTGCCATGCGCCGCCTCTATCTCGTGCGCGCCACGCGCCGCTCGCTCTTCGGCGAGACGCAGTACACTGAGCCATCGCGCTTCCTCGACGACATCCCCCAGCCACTTACCACGCGCCGTGGCATCGGCGCGGATAGCTCCTCCTCCGCGAAGCGCGCCACGACGCAGCAGCGCCGCCCGAGCTGGGAGGACGACATCAACCAGGACCCCTATGGTGACCAGGTCGGAGGCCGCGTCTTCGGCGGCGGCACCCCTCCCAGGCGCGGCACAGGCAGCCCTCCCCGCACCTCTCCGTCGCGCTGGTCGGAGACCCCTTCCGTGCCGCCATCCATCCCCACAACGCCGCGCGCGCCCAGAATCGAACCAAAGGGCCAGCAATTCAAACCCGGCGACCGCGTGCGCCACAACATCTTCGGTAGCGGCATCGTGCTCAAAAGCGAAATGGAAGAACAAACCGAATTCGTCGAAGTCCAGTTCGAGGGCAAATTCGGCAAAAAACGCCTCAGCCTCGACTTCGCCCGCCTGGACAAAATATAAACTTGGGAGTGCGCGGCACTCTCAACCAGCACGCGCCTCCCCCATTTCGCGCACCCGAATCCTTGCCCCGAACGCTTCAAATACGTACTATTGAAAAAACATCACAAACAGGAGGCCATCATGAAAAAATCCTGGTTCCGCGAATGGGGCTGGATCTACTACCCCATCTCCTGGCAAGGTTTCGTCCTGACTACCCTCGTACTCGCGTTCTGCGTGCAAACCTTTATCGCCATCGATCAGCACTCCCACTCAGTCAGCGACACCCTCTACGGCGTTTTCCCTTACATCGTTCCCAGCATCCTCATATTGCTCTGGGTTGCCTCCAAAACAACCCACAAATCTCCCACAACCCCCTATGACCCGTAAAGGTTATCCAGCCTTGCTAGTTGCTTTGGGAGAAGGCCACCCCCATGAACATGAACACATGAAATAATGGTAGAGAGACAGCGGATGAAACCCAGTAGGCCAGACCTGTCACTTACTGACCAACCTGAACCCCGGTGCAGTGACTCGCTTTAGCGAGAGCCCGACAGGCCTCCCACCCAACCCTACAACCCTGTCTCTGTCTCTCTCCTTACCCCAAACTCTTCTGCCTTGCTATTTTGTTCATCTTCATACGGGTGCCCATCTTGCTTCATAACCCGCCACTTCCCTCCCCCACCCATCGCGACCGGCACACACCCCACCATATGCCCAGCATGATCACGCTCAGCCCCAGCATATTAGGCAGCAGCGTCCATGTACCCAATCCCTGCGCCAGCACACCCGCCAGCCAGGGGAACAGCGC
>JAFMRP010000805.1 GCA_017354095.1 Ktedonobacteraceae bacterium | reverse complement strand
GCGATGATCCCCTGCGCCCACGCGTCCATCCAGGGCAGAACGGTCCCATCTACGTGCAGAGCGTCTGGCCTCCCGCCACGCGCTGCCGCGAAGCCGGACTACGCCGCCTGGGAAGCTGGAACGCCGATCACACCGCTATCACTATCGATCCTCGAATCGCCCCGCTCAGCGACGGCAAGGGACGTATCGCGCATATCGCGCTCGTCTACTCACGCCTGGAGGAACAGGGCTCACACCTGGAAGCCGTCGTCGCCAGCGGCACAATGGCCCTGTCCTCGCTCGATCACTACACCACTACGCTCGATCTTGTGCGCACATTCCTGCTCGACACCGTCCCACTGCTGGGGCAAATACTCCATCCACAGCCGCGCGAGACACTACCGCTCGATCAGCGGATACGGCAAGATCCAGGCTTCCGCACTCCCAAAGGGATCTCCTCCGGGCTACAGGGTATCCTCCGTCAGCTCGAAGACGATGTCGCGGCCTACGTCTGCTACAACGATATGCGCGAGCGTGTACGCAACTTCGTGCTCGACGCCCTCAACCGCCTTGCCTATCGTTCCGACGTCAACGGCATCATCATCAATGCTCACAGCAACGGCACCGTCATCGCCCTCGATGTCTTGAACAGGCTGCAGCCCTACGCCGCCAGGAAAATCCGAGCCCTGATCACTGCCGGCAGCCCGCTGCGCAAATACCAGGATCTCTTCCACTGGGGCATGTACATGAACATGGCCCCACCGCTGGCACGCTGGATCAACGTCTTCGACCCACGCGATCCCGTGGCCGATCCCTTAAAACCCTCCGCCTCCTGGGTGCGCGGCACCGAGCCCACAGACCTCAGCGGCCTCTATAAAACGCTCGATGCCGAAACAGGACAGGTCCACAACCTCCCCATCGAGGACCAGGTCGTCAACAACATCGACCACAGCAATGGCGGCGGCCTGCAGGCCCATAACTACTGGGACAACGAGTCAGAGTTCATCGTCCCCCTCGCCACCCTGCTCAAACAAACCATCCAGCCAGCATACCCCGTCAAGGCACAGGAGCACACAGGGTCGCAAGGGGCGTGCAGCCCCTTACCTGGGGAACGGGGATATCCCCCTACACAGGAAACGTCGCCTTCTGCTGCTGATGGAACGGCGCCAGCGCCTGGTTAGCCGCAACAATCGTCTGCACCTTCTCAACCAGCCCGGCAAATTCCTTGCCCGGCATAGTCAATATCACCTCGGAAGGCGTCAGATCAAGATAGGTACGCGCTCCCACACAGCCAAAGCTCATAGACGCCTCGCCGGTCTTGAGTGTACGCGGAATGACCCCGCAGGTCGGACGACCAAAGGCGCTCTGCCCGGACTGCAGCCAGTTCACCTGGCCCTGCGCCTCCGCGATCAGCATCGCCTGCTGCGTATCCAGGCGGCACAGCACCACATCAGGCTCAACGGGGAAACGGTCGAGCCGCCCATACACAATCGCCTGGTGCGGCTTTTGCACAACGGGCAGCGCGCTCACTTCGGAAGGAGAGAAATATTGAACATTGGCCATCGTCTCAACCAGCGCCTGGGCACGCTGCTGGGCACTCTCCGGCATCGTGAAGCCCATCGTCATCATACCAATCGGGCACTCCTGGTGATCCTCGGCCAGAGCATAGAAAACATCCTGCTCCCCCAGGCGCCAGAACGTACAGGCCGAAGGCACGCGCTTCGTCGTGCGCTGAACGCTTTCCGGCACCTGCTCTACAAAAGACAGACCCACAGGAACATGCGACAGGTGAAGAAGAGCCACAAAACGATCGGTCAAATCCTGATACACAATGCCTATCCCTTCTCTTGCTTAAAAACACTACACATACGTCTTTGGCCCGGCCTGGATCTTATACTTTGCGACCAGCCCCTTGACCCAGCCGCGCTGCTTCTCGCTGGGCGCAAAGTTATTCTTGAGCATGCGCCGTGCCATATCATCGATAAACTTGCGCTCCTGGGAAGTCACACGCGAGTTATCGACCGCCAGCGTATCAAACAATGCCTTGATCTGCTGCACCTGCCGGCGCAGCGCGGCCAGTTCAGCAGCCGGCAAGCCGCTGCGCGCCTCCGGCGTCTGGGACGCCTGCCAGCGCTCATAGGCGGCCCGCTCATTGTTCCATGCCCCCAACCCCGCCAGCTCATCAGCCCGCTCATTATGCGCGTGCCCGGCATGCCCACGCACCCATTCAAAAGCCGGGGGCGAGCTGCGATAGCCCAGCAGCTTGCGATAGAGCGCCCACAGATCGCCATTCGCCTTCATCTGATAGGTGCCAATCGCCACTTTGATGGTATATTCGCTATCGCTATAAATGGTCAGAGGCAGCGTAGGCGGCGCCAGGCTCAACACCGCCAGCACAGCTGCGATCTCCGCTCTGTTGTTCGTCGTCGTCTCCGACTTCGGAATATGCCCGTACGCCTCAAAGCAGGGAGCCCCCGCGCGCACGCTGCCATTCATCGTATCGCTGGCAGCCCACAACAGGCAGCTCCAACCAGCCGGACCACCAGGATTTTTAATGCAAGCGCCATCTGTATAAGCAACCACCCCTCGCTGATCCAGCGTCAACAAGGTTTTACGCACGTTCACATCCACAACCGCCCCAAGCACCGAACTCCATTCCAATGCAGAAATTTCCCCGCTCAACCTTCTCTTCCTTGTCTAACAGTTATCTCTAACCAGGCAACCACACTACGAGTTTGCTGCGCTCCATCGCCAGCCCCCTCCCTACCCATCCTCACCCGGAGGCGTTGCAAGATCAAGCACATAGTGCAGCACGACATTGGGGGCGATGTAGACATCATCTCCATTGGCCAGTGCCAACCTTTCAACCCGCTTGCCCTGGTATACCATACCGTTAATGCTCTCAATATCCTCAATCATCCAGGCCCCCTGCTCCGCATAGATCTTCGCGTGCAGACGCGAGACACGCTGCTCAGGAATAGGCACATCGTTACCCGCAAGCCGGCCAACTGTCAGCACCGGCTTATTCAACGGATACTCGCCAACGATCTGGCCATCCATCTCCACCACTACATGTGCCGGTGGCGGAACAGCCTTCCTGGACCTACCAACTTCATCTGCCACCACTGAGCTACCTTTCTTGCTCACAAAAAATGAGCATACCAGAGCGGGTTTCCAGCATACCCCGTTTACTATGCAAATCGATCCATCCACCAGTATAGCATAAAAGCGCCCTCATCCAGCGACAAAAGCAGAAAAGGCAGGGAGAATTCCCTGCCCTTGCGCTACAATGAACCATGCCTACAGCAGCGCCCTGACCGCCTGAACAATATGGTGCGCGCTAATACCAGCCTCTTCCATCAGCTCGGCAGGCTTGCCCGAGCCCGGCATCGACTGCACAGCCAGTTTGACCACCTGCGGCAAAGATCCATCACGCTGCGCGAAAACCTCCATCACTGCCTCGCCCAGCCCACCTTCGGGCCAGTGAT
>JAFMRP010000135.1 GCA_017354095.1 Ktedonobacteraceae bacterium | reverse complement strand
GCACTCTGTTTCCCGGTCTCTTTCAGTCCAGGTAATCTTTGAGAATGCGACTGGCCTGGGGATGGCGCAGTTTACGGATCGCGCGCTCTTCAATCTGACGCACTCGTTCGCGTGTTACTTTGAGCTTTTTACCAACTTCCTCCAACGTATGGTCATGATTATCCACCAGGCCAAAGCGTAACTCGATCACCTGCCGCTCACGCATCGTAAGCTGGCCCAGCACCTTGCGAATTTCCTCGCGCAGCAACTGCTCATCTGTGATCTCGGTCGGCCCGCGCTCGTGCGAATCTTCAATAATATCGCCCAGCGTGTTCTCCTCTTCCTCTGAAAGAGGGGCATCCAGCGAGAAGACTTTCTCAGCCCAGATCAGCAGTTCACTCACACGCTCTGCCGTCATGCCCAGACGTTGCCCGATAATTTCCGGCGTCGGTTCACGTCCTAACTCCTGGTACAACTGGCGCGTGGTGCGCTTTACACGCATCACCTCTTCCATAATGTACACAGGCAGGCGTACCACACGAGTCCCTTCCAAAATAGCACGCGTAATGGCCTGTTTGATCCACCAGGTCGCGTAGGTAGAGAAACGGAAGCCTTTCTTGTAATCGAATTTCGTCACAGCACGGATCAAACCAATATTTCCCTCGCCGATCAGGTCCTCCAGAGAAAGTCCCTGCCCGACGTACTTCTTGGCAATGCTGACCACTAGCCTCAGATTCGCTTCGATCAGGTGGTTGCGGGCATCCTTGTCGCCTTTTTCTGCTCGCTCTGCAAGGCGAGACTCATTAACTGCCGAGAGCAGAGGGTAACGTGAGATCTCCCGGAGATAAAGACGTAGACTGTCGCTCTGCGCCAGGCTACTCAGATCCGTATCCTGTAAGTTTTCGCGTTCGATCTCTACCGCCTTATTACGGTCGCGTTCTGCGTTAAACATCACTTTTCGTTCCAAGTTCTTGCTCTCTTTTTCTGCAACACGTACGTTGGATAAGTTCAGTCTTCGTTATTTTATCATATGTCAAGGCTAATGCAAGCAACTTCCAGGACTCTTCACGCTACCCACTTGCCTGTTTAACTCTTCTATCCCTTCCTCAATACGCTTGCCGGGCCGATCGAAGCCCGCTTGCTCCTTTTATCCCTATCTCATTCTGCATCAAACTTCCTCGAAGCCTCTCCCACCACTTGTCCAAAAAGTGCCAGATCTCTGCCACTATCAGGATATCCTTCGCCCCCTTGATACCCAATTGTCTCTCCTGTGAGTTATTACATGTCCCAGGCGGTCTCATCCATGCTATAATGAGGGCCGTGATGCATCACCATCCGCCCTTTCCGTGATAGTATCTCTGTAACTTCGAGGTCGTTTTAACGTAGAAACGGTGAAGCGTCTTATAATAGTGGATGCTGTAGTAGGGTCTGCTTGGTAAAAAGTATTATCAAGAAAAAGGATGTTCGCTTATGGCTTTGCCTCCAGCACTGCCACCAGGCACTGTAATTGGCGGTCACTACATTGTCGATAACCTGGTCAACAGCGGCGGCTTCGGCGCTGTATATCGCGCGATAGATACCAGCGAAGGTAATCGCCTGTGTGCCCTTAAGGAAAGCTATAATGTGACGCCTGCGGCCCGCCGCCAGGCACTCATGGAGGCAAGCGTCCTTTTTACTGTCAGAAGCCGGCATCTTCCTGAGGTCTACGATGCCCTGGAAGCCAATGGCCGCTTCTACCTGGTCATGGAATTGATCGAGGGCCAGAATCTCTTGCAACTCGTGCGCTCCCGCGTGCCGGGAGGCATCGTCGGCGAGCAATTGCCCTACCGCCAGCAAGTAGGGCCGTGCAGCGAGCAGGAAGTGCTGGAATGGCTCCTACCCATCATCGATATCTTGCAGGAATTACATAGCCGCAGCAATCCTATCCTGCATCGCGATATTAAGCCCGGTAATATCATTCTCAGACCCGATCACTCTGCTGTGCTGGTCGATTTCGGCCTGACCAGGCTCTACGACCCACGACGCGATACTGGAACTCTTGCCAGAGCTGTCACTGAAGGCTTCAGCCCGCCAGAACAGTATATAGGCAGAACTGTGCCCCAATCCGATATCTATTCCCTCGCCGCGACTATGTATCTGCTGCTCACCAATCGCGTGCCGCCCCTAGGCTTGCAGCGCAGCGTGAATGACGCGTTGATCCCACCGCGGCAACTCAACCCCAGCCTGTCGCCCAGGATGGAAAACGCGCTGCTCAAAGCGCTTGCGGTGCAGTTTGGACTGCGCTACCAGACAATGCGCGAGTTCGGCGATGCCCTGCGCGAGCCACCCTTCACCGGCTACTCCGATCAGACCATCGCCGCTCCGGTTCAATCCACTGGCACTCAGCCAGCTCTGGCACAGGCCCCGCTGCGTCTGCCAGCTCCGTCCGCGCCTACCATAACGCAGACCGCAGCCCCCTACCCGCAACCTCCTGTGTCTCATCCTACTGCCTATAGCCCTGGCTATGGTCCCGTCAGCTATAGTCCACCGCTAGCTGGCTATACTCCTGCTCCGCCCAGTTATCCTTATCAACAGCCCTCCTATGCACCTATACCACAACCTATGATTGCTCCAGTAACCGCGCTGCCCAGCCCCTCCGGCCAGGGCTGCCTGTGGGGCCTGATACAAGGGCTGCTCGCCGGGATCATCGTGGTTTTCACCCCGGACCAGGGTAACTTCTATCTCGCTATTATCATGGGTTTTGCCTTCTATCTCCTGGCTGGCTTTATCACGACGCGGAGAGGCGGTGGCGCTCTGCGAGGTGGCTGGGCCGGCTTCTGGTCCGGCATCATCAGTACCATAACCTTCTGGACCGTCTATGGTGTCTGCTACGCCGTGCTCTGGATTCAAGCTGCTCAGCTCCTCTCTCAGGAACATGTGCCCGCCGATAAAATATGGGAGCGCGCGCGCGAATCTATACACACCGCCCTGCCTCCCAGTTCCCCCACTGACGCACGCACCGGGCTGATCAACCTTGCCGTTGTCGCCAGTATTGGCCTGCTGCTCGCCTACGGCTTGGGCCTGGTGGGAGGCCTGCTGGGCAACTCGCGCTATAAAGCCTGGTGGAATCGCAAAGTGCAGCAACAACAACTACAACAACAGCGTGCCCATCCCTGACCTCCCTCGCTAAAGATAATCCCCCCTTGCGGTTGGAGGTTTTTCTCCCATCTATGCTGATTCCCTATAACAGTTATACACCTGAGCATAACGAGATGTTGGCTTCATATGGACGCAAGGCTGGCAGAAGTTACAACTATATGCCTGAGCGCATCTCGCTGCACTCAAAAAACTCCGGCGAGAAGTATGCTGTAACAGCACCAGGCCACTATGTCATCCCCTTGACATATAAAAAATTTTCGGGAATACTATAAAATATTCCGGTAAAACAGGCTGATTTTTCAGAAAATGAATCGACCAGCATCGAAACGTAGCACCATTGCGGAGATTGCAGCGAAAGCCGGGGTCTCTATCCCTACCGTCTCACGCGTCTTAAATAATCGGCCCGACGTAGCGCCAGGAACGCGTAAGCGGGTCGAGCAGGTGATCGCAGAATGCGGATTTATACACAGCCGTGTCAAAAATGCCCTGGGCAAGGAGAGTAGCGGCATCATTGACATACTGGTGCCAGACTTGACGAATGCCTATTCGGTTGAGATTGTTCGCGGCGTCGAAAAGATCCTGGAACGCACAGAGCTACGATTAGCGCTTTCAGTCACACACGATTCCTCGCAGCTTGAGCAGCGATGGCTCGCCAAAGTACTCGATGGCGCGACCGATGGCGCTATCCTTGTCCTGGCTCATGGCCAATCTCAGGACCTTGATACACTGCGTCGCCATAAGATCCCCTTTGTCGCTGTTGATCATCGCGGAGAATTGGGGGCCGACGTTCCATCTGTTGGTGCAACAAACTGGCTGGGCGGGCGTACAGCGGTAGAGCATCTCATCTCCCTTGGACACCGTCGCATCGCGGTCATCAGCGGCGATGCAACGCTGCGCTGTAATCGCGATCGCATTGCTGGCTACCGGGCAGCTCTGGAAGACGCGGGGATACCGGTTGATCCAGCTTTAATACGCCCCGGTGGCTTCGCGCAGCAGACTGGTTATGAGCAAACCTGCGCCTTGCTAGACTTACCTGAGCCGCCCACCGCCATCTTCGCGGGCAGTGATATGCAGGCAATGGGTGTGTATAGCGCCCTGCAGGCACGTGGCCTGAGCGTACCTGATTCGATGAGCGTCGTGGGTTTCGACGACATCCCCATCGCATCCATCGTCGTCCCAGCGCTGACGACAGTACGCCAGCCTCTCGTCGAGATGGGACGAGTTGCCACAACTATGCTCTTGCGCCTGATCGCCGAAGAACCTCTCGATAGCATGCGTGTGGAACTAACAACAACTCTGATCACACGCCACTCCTGTGCGCCTTTACTCACACATCGTCGTTGAAAGGAGGTCCAACGTCCCATCACAAAGACATTTCCTGCGTACCGCAATGTCCGCTGTTCGCAGGATAGGTGTTCCCGGCGATATCTGGATAAACGCTTTATTTGATATCATCCTGTAGCTATTCCCGGGCTTTATGAAAAAGCCTGGCAGGCAGAGATGCCAGGAGGCAGTGCAATGCAAACGCAGGTAAAAGTCTCGCGTCGTACTTTTCTTGAGATTACAGGAGGAGCCGCACTAACCACCGCGTTAGCAGGTTGTTTCGGCGTTGGTGGCAGCCAGACAACAACGGGTAGCAATAGCTCAAACATCACTATCTGGGATATCCGTACTGGCAGTGAACAGCAGCTGGTGCAGAAAACGGTGGATGGCTTTAACTCCAAACAGTCCGCTATCCATGCAACGGTCAACTTCTTCCAGAATGATCCCTATAAACAGAAACTACAGGTCGCCATGGGCGCGCATAACCCGCCAGATATCTTCTTCGGCTGGGGAGGCGGAATCCTCAAATCCTATATCGACGCCAACGACGTCTATGATATAACCCCCGATCTAAATGCGGACCCCACCTGGAAGAATAAATTCCTCCCCTCGGTTCTGGCTGCCGTCACATTCGACGGCAAACTCTACGGTGTGCCCAATAGCGGCATGCAGCCGGTGCTGTTCTACTACAACAAAGATCTGTTCAAGCAGAACCACCTCAATCCCCCTCAGACCTGGAACGAATTGCTGCACGTCATTACTGTATTGAAACAGAAGAATGTTATCCCTATCGCGCTGGCCGGTGGCAGCAAATGGCCGTATCTGATGTACGAAGAGTATCTCGTTGACAGATACGGTGGACCATCGGTATTCGATGCCGTGATGGCAAATCAAGCTAATGCCTGGTCGCAGGATGCTTTTATCAAAGCTAATACGGCGATCCAGCAATTAGTCGACATGGGAGCATTCGGTTCATCCTTCACCTCGGTTATCGCGGATACGAACCAGGATGCGGCGCTGCTCTATACTGGAAAAGCCGCCATGATGCTGCAGGGAAACTGGAATTATCCCGTCTTCCAGACGAACAATCCTCAGTTTATCCAAAGCGGCAAACTTGGCTGGTTTCCCTTCCCCGCCGTTGAAGGAGGCAAAGGCGATGTGGCAAATGTCGCGGGCAATCCCTGCAACTTCTACTCCATCTCCAAAACCGCCAAATCGCCCCAGAACTGTGTTACCTATCTCAAAACCGCCATCCTGAGCGACGAACAGGTGAAGCAATATATCGCTCTGGGCGATATCCCACCCGTGCAGGGTCTTGAAACGCAGTTGGCCAATGCACAAAACGGTGAGTGGCTGCAGTTCAACTACAAGATGGTGCAAGTCGCGCCCCACCTTCAGTTATCCTGGGATCAGGCGTTATTGCCGCAACCTGCCCAGGCGCTGCTCACCAACCTTGATCAGCTGTTCTTGAAACAGATCACACCACAACAGTTCTCAGACAACATGAACAAAACCATTACGACGTCATAATCCAACAGACACCATGAATACCACTCTCTCCCCACCCAACATGTCGGGCCACCCCTCGCGGGTGGCCGGGGCGAGGCCACTATAAGGCGGCATGTGACAATTTCACCAGAATAGGAGAGCGCCATGAGCGCATCAATCAACATCCCAAAAGCAACACGACAGGCAAACTGGGTCGCCCTGCTCTGGACAACCCCTGCCCTGATATTCTACATTATCTTCGCCCTGGTTCCCATGCTCATCGCGCTTTATTTGAGCTTTACACAGTGGAATGGCCTCTCGCCGGAAACATGGGTTGGATTGCGTAACTGGATGGCGCTCTTTTCCGATACTGTCACCGGCCATGCCCTTCTCCTCACCGTTGAGATGATGATTATCAGCTGGCTTCTGCAAACGCCCCTCAGCCTGCTGCTCGGCGTTTTCATGGCCGGTGTACAACGCTATCGTTCAGTGCTGAGTGTCTTCTACTTTCTGCCACTGCTCTTCTCTACAGTCGCTATTGGTCTGACCTGGCTCTCGATTCTTGATCCTAACTTTGGGCTGCTAGATATCTTGCTCAAGACCATCGGCCTTCCCGGACTGGCAAAAGGCTGGCTGGGCGATTCCGGCCTGGCGTTCTATGTGGTGGTGATCCTCATCGCCTGGCAGTTTATCCCGTTCCATGCCCTGCTCTACCTGGGTGGTGCGCGCCAGATTCCCCGAGAATTGTATGAGGCGGCAAATCTGGATGGCGCCGGGCGCATACAAAAATTCTTTTCGATTACCCTGCCTCAACTCAGATATACGATTATTACCTCCACAACACTGATACTCACTGGTTCGCTTACCTACTTCGATCTCATCTTTGTGACAACTGGCGGCGGGCCTGGCTATGCTACACGTGTCCTGCCTCTCCAGATGTATATCACTGCTTTTCCTAATCAACAGGTGGGCTATGGTAGTGTGCTGGCTGTACTCCTGGCGGTCTTTGGCATCGTGCTCTCCCTACTCCTCCTGCGTTTCACCGGCTTCACCAGAATGTCAAGCCAGCTCGAAGGATTATAAACAAACAACGAAAGATGAGGAAAATACATGCGTGCAAGCCTATCTTCTGTGGAAACTGTCGCTCAGCAGCACCACGGGAAGCGTCCATTCCGTTGGAATAGATTATGGGAGATGATCCCGGCCTTCTTTGGCCTTGTCTGGCTGGTGGTAGCCTGCTATCCCATTCTCTATATGCTTTTGACCAGCTTGCGGCCACAGGCAGACTTTTTCACAAATATCCCCTGGCTGCCACCCACGCACCCCACGCTGGCGAACTATATCAACGTCTTGCAGAACGATTTTGGACTCTACTTTGTGAATACCATGTTCGTCACGGTCCTGAGTATCCTCCTGATTGTCGTGATCTCCCTCTTTGCTGCGTACTCGATCTCAAAGATTAACAACCGCTTCACACAGGTGGTGTTCAGCCTGTTTCTGTTTGGATTGGCTATTCCTCTGCAAGCAACCATTATTCCCATATATGCCATGATTACCAGTCTGCACCTGTATGACACGCTATTTGCCCTGATACTCCCGTACGTGGCCTTTGGCATTCCTCTCTCTGTCCTGGTGCTGGTCACCTATATTAGAGACATTCCCAAAGAGCTGCACGAGTCCATGCTGCTCGACGGCGCAGGGCATTTTCGCATTTTACGCAGCCTGGTGTTGCCGTTATCACGGCCCGCGCTGCTCACGGTGACCATTTATGAAACAATTCAGGTCTGGAATGGCTTCCTGTTCCCACTGGTGTTGACGCAAAGCCCCAATGTTCGTGTGCTCTCGCTCTCCCTGTGGAGCTTTCAGGGACAATTTACAACCAATGTGCCGGCAATTCTGGCGGCGGTCTTTCTTTCAGCCACTCCCATCATTCTACTCTACATCTTTGGCCGGCGACAGCTACTGGGTGGCCTGGTGGCGGGCTTCAGCAAGTAGCCTCGTCTCGCCTTTCTTGACACCTACGAACGCCTGTGCTATCTTCTTCCCGTGCTCTCTGGAAGAAGAGGTGCGTAGGGGCACTTCCCCTGCCGCCGCAGGCGGTGTTTCCAGTCAGCGGAAAAAAACCGAAAAGGGCCATTGACGATGCACCAGGAACACAACGAAGAGCTAGCAACGCAGACAACAGCCACCGCTGTTGAAGATGTACTGTCGATAAACGATATTGCTCAGGCGCTCAGCACAGAACTGACCATCAATAGCAAGCAGATTACCAGCACCATTACCCTGCTGGACGAAGGCAATACCATCCCTTTCATCGCGCGTTATCGCAAAGAAGTGACCGGCAGCCTGGACGAGGTCCAGATCCAGGCTATTGCCGATCGGGCCGCGGCCCTGCGTGCCCTGCATGAACGCAAGCAGGATGTGCGCAGGCTGATCGACTCCCAGGGCAAGCTAACCCCCGAACTGGTGGCCTCCATAGCTGCTGCCACCACCCTGCAAGAAGTAGAAGATCTCTATCTCCCCTATCGCCCCAAACGTAAAACCCGCGCCAGCGTAGCACGCGAGAAAGGTCTGGCCCCGCTGGCCGACCTGATTTTGCAGCAGCTTGAACTGTCGGGCAATACCGAAGCTCTTCTGGAAGAGCACGCTCGCCCCTTTCTGGATGCGGAGAAAGGCGTCGAAACCAGCCTGGAAGCCTATGCAGGGGCCAGCGATATCGTCGCGGAAATCATCGCCGAGGATGCCAGTGTACGTGGCAACGTACGCACCACCTTCTTCAAAAGTTCTACGCTCGGTGCGAAGGTGGCCAACCCGGAAAAGATTGCCGAAAAAGATCCCAACGGCGTCTACCGGCTCTACTACGACTTCAACGAGCCGATCACGAGATTGGTTCCCCATCGTATCCTTGCGCTCAATCGGGCCGAGCGCGAAGACGTGCTGCGCATCAACATTGCTCTGCCGTACGAGCAGGTGCAGGGCGATATGCAACAACAATATCCCATCCGCGCGGGTTCTCCCTTTGCCCGCCTGCTTGAAGATGCAATGGAGGATGGCTACAAGCGCCTCCTGGCTCCCTCGATGGAGCGCGA
>JAFMRP010000804.1 GCA_017354095.1 Ktedonobacteraceae bacterium | reverse complement strand
GGTCAACGATCTTGATTTCCAGGTGCGGGTGAATTAATCCAACCGTGCCAACGCGCTTGTCCAGCGGCGAATCGATGCGGGTCTGCGTAGAGACGGGGCTCGTCTCAGTCATGCCATAGCATATCTCCACCTCTTCCATATGCATCGCCGTAATAACGCGTCTCATAACTTCTACCGGGCAGGGCGAGCCTGCCATGACACCGGTACGCAGACTGCTCAAGTCATAGCTGGCAAAGTCGGGAGAAGCGAGTTCCGCGATAAACATGGTGGGGACACCATAGAGCGCGGTACAGTGCTCCGCTTGCACAGCCTCCAGCGTGGCCTGGGGATCGAAGCCCTCGGCGGGATACACCATAGTCGCACCGTGCGTGACGCATCCCAGATTGCCCATGACCATGCCGAAACAGTGGTAGAGCGGCACGGGGATGCACATCTTGTCCTCATGGGTGATGTTCTGTAATTCCGCGACAAAATAGCCATTATTGAGGATATTGTGGTGGCTTAGCGTGGCTCCTTTGGGGAATCCGGTGGTGCCCGAAGTATATTGAATATTGATGGGATAATCAAAGGCTTGCTCATGCTGAACGGTTTGCAGTTGTTCGTCGCTGACCTGATTACCCATCGCCAGCAATTCGGACCAGGGGAGCATGCCAGGAGCACGATCCTCGCCCATACGAATAACGGTTCTGAGGTGTGGTAATTTCTCGGACTGGAGCTGACCCGACGTGCTGTTCGCCAGTTCCGGCGCCAGGCTTGCGATCATCTCGGTGTAATTGGAGGTTTTGAACGCGGCCGCGATGATAATGGCGCTGCACCCGGACTGGTTAAGCACATACTCAACTTCATGCAGGCGGTATGAAGGGTTGACATTGACCAGGATGGCCCCGATCTTACTGGTCGCGAACTGGGTCACACACCATTCGGCACGGTTGGGCGACCAGATACCCACGCGCTGGCCTTTCTGGATACCCAGGTGCAGCAAGCCCTTCGCGCACTGGTTGACCTGCTCTTGAAGCTCCAGATATGTCCAGCGAATGTTCTGCTGGCACGCGACAAGGGCCAGATTATCAGGATAGCGACTGACGGTCTGATCAAATTGATCGCCAATGGTCAGGCCCAGGAGTGGGGTAGTGCTGGTACCACTTGTATAACTCCATTGTGGTATGGCCTGCTTTGTGCCTGCGGTAGACAAACCACTTTGTTTCTCTGTCATCGCGTTCTCCTTTGAGTTTGAGGGAAACATCGTCTTCACGCTCTGCTCTTTAGACGCTATTGTACCTGATGTTGGCATGAGTATGCCATCGGAATGGGTAGGGAAAATAAGGGAGGATGGGTGAGGAAAGAAACTTGCAGGCTTGCTATTGTTCTGCTATAGTGGCGATATGATTACAACGCTACTTTTTGATGTTGATGGAGTGCTGGCCATCAGTCGCGGCCTCTTCAGCGAGCGTCTTGCCAAAGATTATGGCGTCACGCGGGAAATGAGCGCCGCATTCTTCAGACAGGGTACCCTTTATCAGTGCCTGATCGGCGCGGCTGATCTCAAGGAGGAGATTGTACCTTATCTGCCTCAATGGGGCATACCACTCGGGGTGGATGATTTCCTGGCCTACTGGTTTGATACCGAAAACGTCGTTGACCACGCGCTGCTGGCTGCTATCCAGCAACTACGCAACAAAGGCTCACGCTGCTACCTGGCAACGAACCAGGAACGCCATCGTACAGCATATATCCTGCAGGAGATGGGGTTCGCCAGGCACTTTGACGGTATGTTTTCTTCTTCCTCTATTGGCTGTGTGAAGACCGATCCGGCGTTCTTCGAGCACGTTTTGCGCACGCTGGAGGGAGTGCAGGCACACGAGATTTTATTCTGGGACGACCTGGTAGAAAACGTCGAGACGGCCCGGAAGGTTGGACTACAGGCGGAAGTCTACACCAGCTACCAGGACTTCATAGAGAAGATGAGCCGGTTTGAAATGAGCCAGGGCGCGTTATAGCAGTCCTAGCTCTCTCGCCTTCGCTATTGCCTGGACACGCTTCTGTACGCCGAGCTTCTGGCAGACGTGTCTGACATGAGCCTTCACCGTACTGAGAGCGACGATGAGGGCCTCGGCGATCTCTTGATTCGACATCCCTGCCGCGACCAGTTGTAACACTTCGTACTCTCGCTCGCTCAATCCCGCGGCCAACTCTCGCTGGTCGTGGCCTCCACCAGCGGCCTCTCGCAGTTTGCGTGCGTAGCCTTTCGCGCTTCCCAGCAGTTCGACCCGTTGCAGCAGATCCTGCACTGGTGGCCCTATATCGATAAAAAGGCGGACAAAGCCCTCTGGCTCCGCCGCGACCAGCGCTTCGCCGATGATCTGCGCCGCTCGCTGGCGTTCTTTCAGCCCATTCAGAGCGATCGCTTTCAGCACCTGTGCAGCAAGAATTACTCTTCTCCGCTTCTCCCGCCGTGCCAGTTCTATGACTGGTTCCAGCAATGCGATGACCGGGGCATACTTTTCTTCGGCCAGCCAGATTCTTGCCAGCATCAAACGCGCCTCTCTCTGCTCCGGCCCAGGTGCCTGGGCAATATCACCGTCCACATCCACGTTTAGCTTGCTGAGCGCGCGTTTCGCGCCCTCCAGATCGTGTTGTAAGAGAGAGAGATGCATGGCGATGGATGCCACGCGTTCGCGCAGCCAGAGGACTTTGCCCACGGCAGCGACATGTTCAGCCTTCCACAGTTCTTGCCATCCCCGCTCGATCTCGCCCCGGGCAGCGAAGATCAAAGCCAGCATACAGTATCCCGCTAGGACCGCTTTGATCTCGCCGCTGCGCTCTCCCAACTCGACGCCCAGCAGGGCATAGCGCAGGGCTTCGACCAGTGCATTGCGCTCATAGAACAGTTCGGCCAGACCGATATAGATGACACCAGCAGCCGGTACACGTGGACGTTCATCCGGGCCGGCCATGCGCAGCGCCTGGCGGAGAATGGCCTCCGCTTCGATGAGCCTTCCCTGGTCGACACAGGTCGCGGCCAGGTAGCGACTGGAAAACATCGCCGGGCGCAGGCTGCCCAACGCCTGGCTGATATGCAGCGCCTCGGCGAACATGCGATAGGCTTCATCCAGATTCCGACACGTGCCACTCAGACCGAAGGCAATATCAGCTCGCAGCAGAGCTCGTTCCTTCGGCAACGTTTGTAAAGCCAGCCGTGAATACGCCCCGGCTTGTGGAGCATCGTTGTGGAAGGCGGCAATTCGGGCGCGCAGAGCAGCGATATCGCCGCGCAGTTCGCTCGTCGCGGTATCGTTCCACTGCTTTTCCATCGTCTCGACCAGCGCTTCCACGTTTTCCAGGTCGCTACCGCTCAGGAGGAGCGTCCAGGCATAGAGCACATCCAGGCGTGGATTCTCTCCACAGCGAAGAGGCGGTAGGCTCTGCATCCATGTCAGGAGCCTTTTCACTTCGCCTCTTCGCCACAGTA
>JAFMRP010000803.1 GCA_017354095.1 Ktedonobacteraceae bacterium | reverse complement strand
TCGGCGGGCAAGCGGGGGTCGGCGGGATACGGGGGGAAGAGCCGAAAGCGCCACGATTTCTGCTCGTGCTTGACGATTATCATGTCATTACCTCTCCGCAGATTCATGAGTCGCTGGCATATCTTGTCGATCATCTCCCGCCAGCGCTGCACCTGGTCATCCTCACCAGAACCGAACCCACTCTGCCGCTGGCTCGCTGGCGTGCCCGTGGCGACCTTCAGGAGTGGAGCGCCGCCGATCTGCGCTTTTCGCCGGAGGAAATGACCTCCTTCCTGCACCAGGTGTTGCCTTTTCAGCTCCCGGCTGAGAGGGTACAATCTCTCGAAGCTCATCTCGAAGGCTGGCCTGCTGGCTTTCGCCTCCTGACGCTGGCTCTCCAGGGGAAAAGCGAGCGCCGGGAGATCGAGCAGGTGCTTGCCGGATTCAGCGGCAGCCATCGCTACCTGCTCGACTACTTTGCCCTCGAAGTTCTCTCATCTCAGCCCGAGGCGCAGCAAATCTTCTTGCTGCAGACCAGCCTGTTCGGCCGCATGACGGCCTCGCTTTGCGATGCTGTCACCGGAGGCCGCAACAGCAAACAGGTGCTCAGAGAGATAGAGCGCTCCGGCCTCTTCCTGCAAGTGCTGGGTGGCGAGCCGCCGTGGTATCGCTATCACTCCCTCTTCGCAGAAGCGCTCCAGGCACAGGCACATCAGCGTCTCTCAGTAGAGGAGCAGCGCCAGTGCCTGATCCGGGCCAGTGCCTGGTATGAGCAGCAGGAAATGCTCGCTGAAGGGATCGAGGCAGCGCTGGCAGCTAGTGAGTGGGAGCGGGCGGCTGCCCTGATGGAAAGAGTTCTCAAGGGAGAGAACCATGCTGCCATGCAGGAACGAGTGACGCAACTGCGTTGGCTAGAGATGTTGCCTGAGCAGGTCTTAGATGCCCACCCAGGATTGTGCGTCAACTATGCCGCCGCACTCCTGTTCACTCTCGATCGCAGTTCTCCGGCCGCGATGGCCCTCATTGAGGAGCCACTGAATAAAGCTGAGTGTGCCTATGAGCGAGATGGAGAGTGGGGAAAGCTGGGCGAAGCGCTCTCCTGCCATGCCCAGGTTGCTCTCTCACAAGGGGACATTCCTCGAGCGATTTGCCTTGCCCGGCGAGCGCTTTCCCTTCCGCCGGAGCCGCCAATGCTCTGGCGAGGTGCTAGCATTCTGATCGTTGTCAGGAGCGAGCTACGAGCAGGGAGGCTGGAGGAGGCTCGACGGTTAACCCTGGAGGGGCAGAAACATTTCACGTTACAAATGCCTGGATATAGCATGAGTGGAGCCACCTTGATGCTTGGCTCAATCTGTTTGCATCAAGGCAGGCTGCGCCAGGCAGAACAGTACTCCCGCCAGTTGCTCGTTACTGCGAAAGAGAACCCGGTCGATCAGATGGCGGCACTACTTGGCATAGCGGAGGTTTCCTACGAGTGGAACCATCTAGTGGAGGCAGAGCAGAGCGTCGCCCAGGTGTTTGAGCTGGGGAATGCTCACCTTGATGAGCTGGGGAAATACTTTGTGGAGGTGGGTTCTTTCTTCCAGGCCTGGCTGCTCCAGACCCGTTTGTTCCAGGCTCGAGGCAATCTGTTGCAGGCGCAACAATTGGTGCAAAAACTGCTGGCCTTCGCGCAGGAGCACCAGTTGACCATCTATATTAAAACAGCACTGGCGCTACAGATTGAGCTTTCTCTAGCCACGGGCCTCCTGCCATCAATCGAGGACTGGCAGGCGACCTCCAACCCTCCCGATGACTCGGACTTTGACATGCAGCAGGAACAGGAGGACCTGCTTCTCGCTCGCTTCCTGATCGCGCGAGGAGATATCACGGAGGCGCTGTACCTCCTTGAAAAATGGCAAGAGGAGGCTCATACCTGGAAGCGTATGCGCAGTGAGATAGAGATACAAGTGCTCCTATCTCTGGCATACACTGCCAGTTCGCGTCCTACCCAGGCCAAACAAGCGCTCAAAGAAGCCTTGATACTTGCTCAACCCGAGGGCTTCCAGCGTCTCTTCCTGGAGAAAGGGGAGGCACTGGCTACCCTGCTGCGCACCCTGTTCCTCGATCTGCGCGGGGAACGCCTCGTGAGCTATGCCCAGAGCTTGCTGCTAGCTTTTGCCAGCCTGAAAGGCGAGCAACAGATGTCTCCACAAGCTGCTTCTGCATTGCTGCTGGAGCCATTGACAGAAGCCGAGCAGCGCGTCCTGGCCCTTCTTGCCAGAGGCTACACCAACCCGGAGATTGCCGCAACCCAGGTTGTCTCGATCAATACAGTCAAGACCCAGGTGCAGAGCATCTACCGCAAACTCAACGTTAAAAGCCGCTGGGAAGCGAGAGAGGCCGCGCACCGCCTGGGCCTCTAGCGCTTTCTATTCCTCCTCACGCCTTTTGAGAGAAGATCACCCGCTCCATCACTCTATAGCAGGATGAGTTCTTCCCTCGATTCCCCCTATACTATGCATACCAAGTAACGCATAGATGGCATCATGACCCTCTCTTCAAGCTCTCCCGACTGAGGGCGTGCAGAGAGAAAAGAAAGGCAAGAAGTCCATATGAACACGATGCATAAAGATACAGCAACCCTTGTTGAAGAACATTCAGTTGTAGAGAAAATGAAAAAACCCGTTGCAGGCGGCCCCCTGAAAGTACGCAATTTTCAATTCCTCTTTGGTGGGCAGACGATCTCAGTGATTGGCGATGCGCTCTACCTGGTGGCGTTGCCGTGGCTGATGCTGACTACGGGAGGGAGCACGCAGGATCTGGGCATTGTGCTGGCAGCCTATGGTATTCCCCGCGCGGTGTGCATGTTGGTGGGTGGCTGGCTCTCCGACCGACTTGGCTCGCGAAGGGTGATGCTGATTGCTGATGCCGTACGTTTGCTGCTGGTCACTATCCTGGCGGCGATTGCCCTGGGAGGTCATCCGGCTCTCTGGCAGCTCTGCGCGATTGCCGTGCCGCTGGGAGCCTTCGGGGGCGCATTCATGCCCGCCTCACAGGCGATTTTGCCGGAGACGCTTTCGCCCGATGATCTGCAAGCGGGCAACGGATTGATGCAGGCATCGAGGCAGGGGGCGAATCTGATTGGTTCGGCCATGGCCGGATTGGTCGTGGCCGCACTCACTTCGGCGGCAGCCCTGGCTATCGACGCAGGGACCTTTCTCGTTTCGGCTCTTTCGCTCGCTCTGATGCGCACGACCCACCGCAGCGCATCCAGCACGGGAAAGCAAGAAGCGAATCGAGAGAAATCAGTCACCGAAGTGGCGGACAAGGGGAGCCGAAGCGTGCAGGAACAAGTCGAGCAGATTAGCCTCTGGCGCTTTCTGCGTACCTCGGGGCTGTTTCAGGGGACCCTGCTGACTTTCATGGTGATCGGCCTCGTTTCGGGCGGATTGATAGAGGTAGCCCTGCCCGCGCTAGTTCACGGCCCCATGCATGGGGACGCCAGCGGCTT
>JAFMRP010000802.1 GCA_017354095.1 Ktedonobacteraceae bacterium | reverse complement strand
CAGCCTGTAGGGCGGCTGTGTAGCATGTGTCGCATTTGTGACGCATTTGTGACGCATTGTGTAGCATCTGCATCGGCCTGGGAAGCGGCTGTGTCGCATTGTGTCGCATTTTTGCACGAGTTTTTGGCAACCCGACTTTTCACTTTTACCGCTATCGTAAAAGCCCTGGAAGCCTCATATGTCCATTTCTGGATCGACCGGAGAGAACAGCGCTTTATTCGGCCTGCTGGTAGTCGCTCTCGATGGTTGTCAGCTCAAGGCGATTGCCGCAGGGATCGATGGTAAAGATGCGCGGTCGCCCTGGAATGGGAGCGGCCTCGATCAGTGGATAGCCGGCGCTGGTGAGGCGCTGCTGGTACTCATCCAGGTTGTTCACTTCGAGGCAGAAATGACGGCCCTCCTCCGGGTGGGGCAGATAGCTGTCAGGGATAAAGTGCAGTTCCATCTCGCCATCACCTGCCGCGAACCAGACCAGTCCCTTGCTGCGCAAAATGGCCGGAACCAGCTTCTCCTCCAGCCCCAGCAGCTCCCCATAGAACGCACGTATGCTCTCCTGCGCTCCATCGCGGATGGGAAGTGAGACATGCTGCAGCCGTGGTAAACGCATCCCTTGACGCTGATAGATTGATGACATAGTGCTCCTATCCTTCGTAATATCCATAAGGTGGGTAATCAGTAGATAACAATTTCTACTATTATGCCACATTCCCGTCCGGTGTAGCCGGGCTATAATCATTGGCTATACACAGGTTCTAGCCTGTATGCTACAATGGCATGGGTAATCTGGCAGCTTTTATTTCTGAGAAAAAGGTAGGTGTGCGTAATGGCAAAATCGAGACAGAGGTCAGCTGCGCAGCGGCGAGAGCAAGCTCGCCAGCAGCGCCAGCTGCGCATGAGTAGTAGCCAGGGGGGACGTAGTAACAATATACGCCGGAAGACCTCTCGTAACTATTCCTGGATGTTCATCGGGGGCATTGTCGTGATGGTGGCCCTTGTCATCGGTGGCTTTGTCTTGCTTAAACAGTGGCAAAACGCCTCGCTTATGGCCGGGTCAGACCAGGCTGAGCAGACGATTAAAACCGTAAATACTGGCATTCTATCCACGATTGGACCGGGCAGCGCGAAAAGCACGTTGCAGCCGATTTCCGATGCTCCCCTCAAAGGGCCTTCTGGCAAACCAGCCGTGCTCTACATCGGTGGTGAATATTGCCCCTACTGTGCCGCTCAGCGCTGGGGAATAGTCAACTCGCTAAGTCGTTTTGGCCAGTTTGGACCGCTGGAGCCCGTGGTTTCCTCTGAGCAGAACGTGCCCACGTTTAGCTTCCATAATATACAATATACCAGCCAGTATATCGACTTTGTGGCGTTTGAAGCGCAGGATAATTCGACGCCGCCGAAACCCATGGATACGGTACCGAACCAGTACCAGCAAATCATGGCGAAGTACGGCCAGCAGACCGGCGGCGGTATCCCCTTCCTGAGTATCGCGAATCAGCAGGTCTCCGCCGGAGCTTACTATCAGCCTGATGTGCTGGTGGGACATTCATACGAGAATATCAACGAGCAGCTCAAAGACCCGAATACTGATATCGCACGCGGCGTTTATGGCACGGCGAATATCCTGACGGCAGCCATCTGCACGGCCCTGAAGAATCAACCCGCCAGCGTCTGCAACGATCCTACCATCCAGCAGATTCAGAAAACCCCGAAAGCCTCGCTGGCTCCGGGTGGACAACTGGCAAGCGGTGGCGCGCAGCTTCAAGACATACTGCCCGCTCAGATGGAGCGGCGTGACCGGTTTGCGCTCTAACACGAGCCGGTTTGATGCGTGTACTGGCAGGCTGTAGTTAGCAAGGAAAGGAAGCCTCGCGATGGATACGTTGAAGCAGTATGAGCAACATGGGACGCACGCCATTGTTAATCAGCCGCCCCCGCTGGTAGACTACAACCTGTTTACCCAGGACCGGGCACTGCTCGAAGCGGTCAGACGCGAGGGCGCAGGCCAGGCCGAAAAGCAGCTTGCCGAACTGGGAATGCTGCTGGGTGGCCCCGAAGCTATCCAATGGGGCTTTGATGCCAACGAGTTCCCGCCTGTCCTGCATACACACGATCGCTATGGGCACAGGATCGACGAGGTGACGTTTCACCCGGCCTGGCATCACCTGATGAACACAGCGGTCAACGCGGGCGTACATGCTTCCTCGTGGCGCGAAGGTGGCACGCATGTCGCGCGAGCGGCCGCCTTTTACATGCTGACGCAGGTTGAGGCAGGCCATGGTTGCCCGATCTCTATGACACATGCCGCCATTCCCGTGCTGCGCAGACATCCCCAACTGGCGCGTGAATGGCTGCCCGGCCTGCAGTCTCTCACATACGATCCCACCATCCGCCCCGCTGCTGAGAAGCGCGGCCTGCTGTGTGGCATGGGCATGACCGAGAAGCAGGGCGGATCTGATGTGCGCGCGAATGCCACGCGCGCCGTCCCCCTCTCTTCCTCCGAAAAAACGTACCTGCTCATCGGGCATAAGTGGTTTTGCTCGGCCCCCATGTGTGATGTATTCCTCGTGCTGGCCCAGGCCCCTGCCGGGCTTTCCTGCTTCCTGCTGCCGCGTGTCCTTCCCGACGGGACGCGCAACCGCTTTTTCATCCAGCGCCTCAAGCACAAACTGGGCAATCGCTCCAACGCCTCTAGCGAGGTGGAGTTTGATGATACGCTGGCGCTGCTGGTGGGGGAAGAGGGGCAGGGGGTGCGCACGATCATCGAGATGGTGAACTATACACGCCTGGATTGCGCGCTTGGCTCGGCCGCGCTGATGCGCCAGGCGCTGACCCAGGCCATTCACCACGCAGCACACCGGCAGGCCTTTGGCAAGCGGCTGATTGATCAACCGCTGATGCGCAATGTCCTGGCCGACCTGGCCCTGGAGGCTGAGGCCGCGCTGGTCCTCTCCATGCGCCTGGCACGAGCCTGTGACCAGGCCGAGAGCGATGAGCACGAGAGCCATATCAAACGCCTTGGCACCGCGATCGCCAAGTACTGGATCTCGAAGCGCTGCCCGCTCTTTACCGGCGAGGCCCTGGAGTGCCTGGGCGGCAACGGCTATGTGGAAGAATGCATCATGCCGCGCCTCTACCGCGAGGCCCCGCTCAACTCAATCTGGGAAGGCTCGGGCAATGTCAACTGCCTGGATGTGCTGCGCGCCCTGGCAAAGGAGCCTCGAACGCTGGCCAGCTTCTTCGCGGAGGTGCAGGCGGCAAGCAAGGCCGAGACACGTCTTGCCGGCGCTGTCGTGCGGCTACAGCGTGAATTTGACGACCTGGGTGATATAGAGTGGCGTGCCCGTTCCATTGTGGAGCAGATGGCGCTGGTTTTCCAGGCGGCGCTCCTGGTCCAGCACGCGCCCTCTGCCGTGGCCAACGCGTTCTGCGCCTCGCGTCTGACGGGCGAGGGAGGACGCGCACCGGGTACGCTGC
>JAFMRP010000801.1 GCA_017354095.1 Ktedonobacteraceae bacterium | reverse complement strand
GCAGTACTCCGTCACCGCTCATGTGAAGGGTATCAGAGCGTGAGCGGGAGGTGCAGGAGGGCGGCTGCCTCTCCGCTCGACTGAGCGCGCAGCGCTAGACGAAAAGCGTCGTTGTCGAGCGGAACAAGAGGGGCCCTCCTGCAATTCTTTCCCCTGCGCCGCCGAAGGCGGCGCATCCGTCAAACGAAGTTTGACAGAATAATACAAGGAGCAGATACTTACCATGTCAAAACGTAAACAGCTTCGCGCAATGGATGAACTCGAAGAACAGGAAATACTGGCGCAACAGGACCCTGTCCAGGTGGCCCTCGACTACTTTTTCGCCGAAGGAATGATTACTGAAACCCTCTACCCGGTGAAGAGTGGCAAAGAAGCAACCGTCTATTGCTGTCAGGCACATCCCTCAATCGGCGCGGAACTGCTGGCAGCCAAGATCTATCGCCCTCGTCATCATCGCAGCTTCAAAAATGACGCGGTCTATCAAGAGGGGCGCGTCATCACCAATGGACAGGTACGTCGTGCGGTTCAGAAGAAGAGCCGTTTCGGACGTCAGATGCAGTTTGGTATGTGGGTCGACCACGAGTTTGAGGTCCTGACGACCCTCCATCAAGCGGGAGCAGACATCCCGCAACCCATCGCCCGCACCCAGAGTGCCATCCTGATGGAGTACTTTGGCGACCATGAAAAGGCCGCGCCCTCTCTCGGTGGCAGTGAACTATCTCAAAAGCAGGCTCGTGCCGTTTTCGATAGCCTGTTAGACAATATCGAACTCTGGCTGGCCCATAACTATGTGCATGGCGACCTCTCAGCCTACAACATCCTTTACTGGCAGGGTCAGGCGAAAATCATCGACTTCCCCCAGGCTGTCGATCCCCGTTTCAACTCCAACGCCCTCTCGCTGCTGACGCGTGATATCGAGAATGTCTGTCACTATGTCGCGCGTTATGGCCTGGTCTACGATGGAAGACGCATCGCCGAGCGGCTCTGGCACAAATTCAGAAACGCGCAACTCTAACACCGATCGGGGACGATCGCCCCGTATCTGTAGGGGCAAGGGGCGGAGAGAGGCGGTGCGGGGCCCTTGAGGTTGCCCACCGCGCCCTCGGCCTCCCCTTCCCCAAAGACGCCTCTCGCGAGCAGCCTATGCCAGAAACTCCCTTGCGAAGAAACGCAGCGTGTCCCGCTCCAACACATCGGGAAACGCGAGTATCACTTCCTGCACACCCGCTTCCTCCAATTCGGCAAGCCGTTTGCGGAGTGTATCCGGGCTGCCAATCAGCGCGCCTGCTGCAAGAGGACGGCCCCGGAGCCCGGCAGGAAATTTTGCCTCCGCCTGCTCATCAGTTTCCCCGATGCAACAGATGCTTACCACTGTGCGGCGGATGCTCTCGTAATCGCGCCCAATCGTCGCGCAGTGATCTTTGATCACGGCAAACTTATGCTTGATGGTCTCCAGATCCCCGTTGACATTACAGGCATCACCATACTGCGCGACCAGTTTAAGCGTCACTTTCTCGCCACCACCGCCAATCAGCAGGGGAATATGTGGTTTTTGTACCCCTTTGGGTTGATTAATCGCGCCGCGCACCTGGTAATATTTGCCCTCAAAGACTGCTTCCTCCTGCGTCCACATGGCCAGAATCACCTGCACAGCCTCGCGCAGCCGCCGCAGCCGTCCTGCCGTATCAGGATAGTCATAACCATATCCACGGTACTCATGTTCGTGCCAGCCGGCACCGATGCCAAAATCGAGCCGCCCGTGACTCAATACATCGACAGTACTGGCCATCTTTGCCAGTAGCGCGGGATTGCGATAGCCATTGCCCGTAACCAGCTGCCCAATACGAATACGCCTGGTGTCGCGTGCGATGGCCGCGGTAGTGGTCCAGCATTCAAACGTCACTTCCTGCGCTGGTCGCGGGATCGTATGAAAGTGATCGCAGAGCCAGGCAGAGTCGAAACCCAATTCGTCGGCGGTCTGCGCAACGCGAGTCATCGCTTCATAGGCTTCAACGTGATCTTTAATACTCGCCAGCTCCATCCCCCAGCCTTGTGGTAGAGACAAACCAAATTTCAGCGACATGAACAATTACCTCGATTCTGTTCTGTAAAGAGTTCAATACCCATATGCATCTGCCATCTTGACGCAGGTGCTTTACTTGAGTATGCTCTATGCGTGATACCAGGACCAGGGTTTCTTGATCATAGGTCTCTGACCACCAGGATAAGAAGGAATAACGAACATGTATGAGCATGAACGTCGTCAGGCCCTCGCCGATTTTCTACGCCAGCGGCGGGCTCGCCTTTCTCCCGCCGATGTAGGTCTGCCCTCCGGTATTCGCCGTCGAACTCCAGGCTTGCGCCGCGAAGAGGTCGCGCAACTCGCCAATATTGGCACCTCCTGGTATGTCTGGCTGGAACAGGGGCGTGACGTTCATCCTTCAGCGCAGGTGCTGGAAAGCCTTGCCCAGGCGCTCAGGCTCACAATCAACGAACGCCTGCATCTTTTTCTGCTCGCCGGCCAATCTCCCCCATCTCAGACCTCTCCTCTGAAGGAGCATGTCAGCCCGGCAATTAAACAGATGCTCGAAGATCTTAATCCAACTCCTGCGTATGTTATGGGACGACGCTACGATTACCTGGCCTGGAACATGACCGCTGACGCACTCTTCTCCATCTCAGCAGCATCGACCCCCTACGCACGCAACATGCTCTGGCGGCTCTTCACCGATCCAGAGATGCGGGAGCACCCCCACTGGGAACTGCTTGCGCGTGGCTCGCTGGCGGAGTTTCGCGCTGCCTACGCCCGCTATCCTCGCGATAGCTACTTTGAGGAACTGGTTGAGGATCTGAAACGGGTCAGCCCCGAATTCTGTCTCTGGTGGCCCCATCACGATGCACGTAGCTCGCTCGATGGTCACAAAACCCTGAAACACCCGGATCTGGGACCCCTGGAGTTCGAACATACCACCCTGCAGGATCTGAGCAATCCCGATCTTAGAATCATGATCTATACACCCGATGCCGCGACACGCACAAAACTACAACAGCTTCTGGAATCCGTGGCCAGCAGCTCTGCTTGATTGTGTCAATACAGAGCTCCTACCCCTTGACGCCACCAGCGGTCAGCCCACCGATCAGATAACGCTGGAAGATCATATATAAAATGACCACGGGCAGCGCGCTCACGACCGCGGCTCCCATTAATTGACCATAGAGGGGTAGCCCGCCGCCCTCCTGAGCCGCGCTGAAGGCTTGTAACTGCACCGCGATGGTGCGCGTTTCTGGAGAAGTCAGCACACTGGCGAACAACACATCATTCCAGCCGGTGAGGAAGGAAAAAACCAGCGCTACCACCACCCCTGGAATCGCGAGTGGCACGATAATCTGCCACAGTGCCTGTACCCTCGTAGCCCCATCGACCAGCGCTGCCTCCTCAAGGTCCACCGGTATGCTGCCAAGATACGATACCATC
>JAFMRP010000800.1 GCA_017354095.1 Ktedonobacteraceae bacterium | reverse complement strand
CAACCTGATTTGCCATGTCCATAAAAATCTGCGTTCTCTCTCTGGCCTGCGCGTTCTCATAGACCACATCGTGCTTCTCTGGATCATGCCCGATATCCTGGAAATGCTGAAGGACCGCATTACGAATGGGGATCTGATGCAGTGTGATGCCGAGCGATTTTGCCAGAAGTTCAGCGTTAGTCAGGGTCCGATCTGTCGTACCGAAACCAGGCGAAGTGATCGCCACAATGCCATCAGGTGAGAGTGAGAGCATGTCAAAGGCTCGCTGCGTGACCAGCAATGCAAGTGTTGAGTCAAGACCTCCAGAAAGTCCTAGCGTAACATGAGTCATGCCGGTATGCTTGAGCCGTTTAGCCAATCCAACCGACTGAAGATGAAAAATTTCCTGACAATGGCTGGCTCGCTGGCCTGGATCGGCTGGAACAAACGGTGTCGGTGAGAAATCAGGACGCTGGAGCCCGCGTTGTTCGGTCAAGGTTGTCCCGGAGGGCAGATTGAACTGAATGGTTTTATACGACTGGTCGGGTCTGGCAAAAGCGAAACTGTTATTTTTTAACCGCTCGTGGGTCAGGCGCTGGATATCAACATCGGCAACAGCCATCTGCGTTGAAAAGTGAAACCGCTCTGTTTCGGCCAGAATCGTGCCGTATTCGCTAATGAGGGCATGGCCGGAGAAAACAACATCAGTGGTCGATTCGCCAGGACCAGATCCGGCGTACAGATAGGCCGCCAGGCAGCGGGCCGCCTGCTGCTGCACCAACGCGCGCCGATACGCTACTTTGCCCAGGATTTCATTACTGGCAGAAGGATTCAACAAGACGGTCGCACCAGCTAAGGCCATACTGCCGCTGGGCGGCTGCACAGCCCAGAGATCCTCACAGATCTCGATGCCAACTGTACAACCCGGAAAGTTCGCAGCAGAAAAGAGCAGATCGGTGCCGAAAGGAACGGTTTTCCCCGCGAGCTGAACAGCGGCAAAAGGACAGTCTCTCGACGAGCTAAACCAGCGCTCTTCGTAATATTCGTTGGTGCCGGCTAAGTACGTCTTGGGCACGATGCCCAGCACAGAATACTCACTCACGAAAGCGGCACAATTATACAGCTTACCGCCTACTTCCATAGGCAAGCCAATCACCGCGGCAATCTGCAAATCTCCAGCTGCCTGGGCGATGGGTTGCAAAGCTTCACTGGCCTGCTGCTGCAAGAGCGGTTGATACAACAAATCAGCACATGAGTATCCTGTGATGCACAGTTCAGGGAACAGCGCTAGCCGGCATCCACGAGCAGCGGCCTGCCCTAAGGCATCGACAATCATCTCGGTATTGTAGCGAATATGAGCCACTCGCAGCTCGGGTACTACAACGGCGACCCGCAGAAAACCCAAAGATTCTGGTGTGAATATTTCCGTACTCACTTTTTCCCTCTTAATCGTTGATGAGCTACTTTCGAGAATATCATACCACGCCTGCTAATGATCGGCTGCTTCATTTTATTTCGATGATATCTTTCTTTTATCGAAAGTGCTTCCCCAGGCTCTAGAAGAGGTCTGGAGAAGCACATGCTATGCGTAGACAAAGGTGGAAGCCACACGGTATAATTTCAGGAATAATAATGGAAGTGTAAAGATAAGTTTGTTTGTACACCTCGGAGAAGAGGAATATGACTATGCCACGAAAATCGAAGCATAATAGCACACAACCTGAAGAACAGCCCTACAACAGAATGCAGATGCCATTCAACTCACGCCACAGTACACAAAGCGCTCAGTCATCAGGGCTAACCGAAGCAACAGACGAGGTACAGAACGAAGAACACGGCAGCCACACAGAACTGATCCCATCTTTTGAGCATGGCGAAAGATACCACGAGGCCGGTAAGCGCGACGTTGAACTGTATATTCGCACCTACAATACGCTGCTGCGCAGCTCCGGCGAAATCAGCCTGAAAGCGCTCGTACAGGCGCATTACAACATCGAATCGAGCCTGCATCCAGACGCACGCTCACCCTATCCCGACATGTCGGCATTCATCTACAGCGTACTACGCTCGCCAGCGTCAATTATCAATTGCGACCTGGTACTGCTTGGCCAGTCGGAAGAAGTGTTTTTACAACAGGGCTTTCATGTTGATACCTGGCAGGCCGTGACAGCTTCGGCCAGGAGACGCAAATGGTTCTATGACGGCAGCAAAACGCTGGCCGTCTATGTCGCCAGCGTGAGCGATACCGATGATATCGTACCCGTCCTGGTGGCCTTCCAGATTGAATGGAACAAAATGTACTACCTGCTCAACGCTGACCCAACAACGATGCAGCTGCTTGAGACCCAGGTTGATCGCAAGTCGCCGGTATACGCGGAGATCAGCAAAGTGCTGCGCGAGCGGCTCCATATCGAGCCCGACGACTGGCAGCGGCTGGAGGTGATCTGGGGCGGCCACCTGTGGGACAATCTGCATAAAATCGGTGAGCAGCGCAAAAGCTTCGCCCTGCGTATGCTGGGCGGCTCACACGTCGGCTATGTGCGCGCAACACGCAAGTGGTGGGCACCGGTAAAGAACCTGCTCGATCAGCTAGAATTGCAGAATCGCCCGGTCTACTTTGTCTCCAGCAATACGCATAGCCTGGTCAATCTGCTATCAGGTTCGGTACACAGAAGAGAAGATGAACTGGTCAATTTCGCGCAGAGTGGCTACGACCCCTACCTGGCCGATGAGTGCCACAAGCTGCGCGATGGGCTGGTGCCGGGCAACTGGCAGAATTTCCTCTACTATGCTGCGCGCGAGTGGATGCACACACCTGCCGGGAAGGAGTTCATGCGCAGCCGTGTAACTGAGGAGCAGGAGCGCGGTATCTGGCACGTGGGAGCGCGGCACGGCCTGGAAATCGACGCGCAGATATGCGAACTGGCCCGCCTGAGACCGTTGGACATTGATCACCGCTGCCGGATGTCACACCTCGATTACCTGGCCCGCAGCAAGGCCGTTATCCTGAATATCGATTACCCACTGGGCATGGCAGCCTACCGTATGATGCGCGAGATTATGGAGAATCTGACCCAGATACGCGGCATCTACATTCTGGGCAAAGCAGCCACGCTAAATGGTAGTATCGGCGACGTGATGGTCTCAAACGTGGTGCTGGACGAGCACAGCCAGAACACCTACTGGCTGGATAACTGTTTCCTCGCGCAGGATGTGCAGCCCTACCTGATCTACGGCTCCGTGCTGGACAACCAGAAGGCAGTGTCGGCCAAAGGCACCTACCTGCAGAATCGCCAATACCTCGACTTCTACTACCAGACCAATTATACCGTTGTGGAGATGGAGAGTGGCCCCTACCTGAACGCCATCTACGAGGATCAATACCTGATGCGCTACCCCACAGGCGAAAACATCAACCTGGTACGCCTGCCTTACGAGCTGGGCATTCTTCACTACGCGTCGGATACGCCGTATACACGCGGTAAAAATCTGGGCGCT
>JAFMRP010000799.1 GCA_017354095.1 Ktedonobacteraceae bacterium | reverse complement strand
CACCCTGTTCGCATCAACAACATGTCTCCTATCTTTCTATTTCTACCATATCCCGAACGGGACCACGCACCGGGGTACGTTTAAATTGTCGATCCTGGTTGAAGATGCTAACAGGCATACCAGGTTTCGCCTGCATCCTGAGCGCTAAAGAGAGATGTATGTTAGGCCGCACCGCCAGACGATAGCGCTGTAACATCATTGCCAGCACGATCTTCAATTCTTGCATTGCGAACGACGCCGCGATGCACATATGGTGTCCCGCACTAAACGGCAGGTATTCATAGGGTGAACGGTTCAGCGTGAACCAGCGCTCAGGCTTGAAGCGATTCGGCTCCTCATAAAGCTCAGGCATTCGATGGGTGATAAACTGGCTATACATAACGCTGGTGTTCGCAGCCACCTCGTACCTCCCCAGTTCACATGCTTCAGTAGTGACTCTCAGCCCTGCCATCGCAGGTGGGAAAAGGCGTAAACCCTCCTTCACCACCCCTTCCAGTAGCGGTAGCTGGCTCAATTGCTCGATGGCCGGGGGCGCACCATGTAGTTTCGCGTTCAGTTCGTCGAGCAGATCGGCAAGGACGCGTGGATGCTGCGCCAGCAGGAAATTCGTCCAGGTCAGAGCGTTCGCGGTCGTCTCGTGCCCGGCAACATACAACGTGAACAAATGGCCGATGAGTTGATCATCACTGAGCTTCTCACCATCCTCATCGTACGTTTGGACTAACATTGCTGTCACATCGGTCGCCTCCGGTTGCATCCGCTTCTGCTCTATAATCGCACGCAGTTCCGCCTCAAGCTTTTGCGCGAGCTTTACAACCTGATGATATGGCGAACCAGGAAAATCGACTGGCATCAACATTCCCAGCATTGCAACCTTCATTACCTTCTGCAGCAAATCGCCAAGTCGTTCCAACCTCTCCTCGTCATCAAGCCCGAACAACGTTTTGACAGCGACACTCTGCGTGAGCCGCTGCATCTCCCGTAACAGATCAAGCTGACTCCCCACCTTCCATCGATCAAGCAAGCGTTGTGTCTGATCGACCATATCGTTGTGGTAGTTCACAATCTGCTTCCTATGGAAAGATGGCATCATCAAACGACGCTGCTGCTTATGTAGATCACCGTCCATACGCAGCAAATTAGTGAACCAGATGCGGGTCAGCGCAGTCCCAGGTGGGATTCTCTTTGCAAATGTATCAACCTTCACATGGAACAGGTCAGGGTTGGAAAGCAAGCGGAAATTGTGCTCAGGACCAAAGGCGAACATAAGCATCGGATCGTTCTTTGCTAGAACGGCAACATCGCCATAGGTGTTATACATATGTCGCAAGAACGCGACGGGCCGCTGATAAAGCTGTATCATACTCGCTTTCGCACCGACCAGTGGCAAACCCAGTGGACCAGGGATGGATGATCCGGCGCGAGAAATCGTTGGAGTTGTTGCCATCGTGTACCTCCTACTTTAGAGAGACATAGCTCTCTGTACGTGTTGAGAAAGGTCTGTTATTCTCTGTTCAAAAAACGCGAGCATCCTGGGTGCCACCACTTCACGCATCACATCATCAGCGACTAACTCAGGAGGTTCAAAGGATTGGCGTATCACATGAGCCAAGGCATCAACCCTTTCCTCAAGCGATACCCGATCCTCTTCAGCGATCAGCGGGTCAACAAGGCAAAAGCCGGTGACGGCAGCGCTAAAAGCATACTGCTGTACGTGCACACTCATGTCAGCGCGTACCAGCCCCTGATCGCGCAGGAAGACAAAAAACTGCTCCGGCGTCACCATCATCCGCGTCCGTAATGCCAGTTCGCTCTGCACGAGTTTCCCCAGCAGTTCTCCATCCCCGATAAAGATGGCACGCGCAATCGGTCTCTGCATACCGATAAGCAAAATGGAGCGCATCATGCGATGAGGATAAAACTCCCTGTAATCACGACGCATCCGTTCCAGCATCTCATCCCAGACCGCGACGATCTCACGCAACATCACCGTCTGGAACAGCGACTCCTTGGTCTTCCAGTGCAGGTAGATAGTACCTGTACCAATACCAGCCTGCTGCGCAATATCATGAATGGCCACTCTTTTGTAACCCCAGCGCAAAAGCTGTTCGGCAGCTACGTTTAAGATGAGTTCCGCACGCTCTCGCTGCCTGGAGGACACTTCCGTTTTTTCCATGCTCACCCATTTTCATGAATATTTTGAAATTTATTCATAATTCAATATTCATTATAGTATATCCACCAGGGCAAAATGTCAACCCATTAGAAGCCATCATTGCACTGGTAGTAGATCAGCCCCTCGATAATCATCACACGTCTGAGCGTTTACTACAGGCGGAGGGATTGCTTCTCACCAGAAAGCAATATATTCTTGCAAGGAGGGTTTTCATGACCGGGTATTTGTTACCAAAGGGCACTACCAAGCGTGTACCTTGGTGACAGGGCCGAACGACATGTACTCGCCTCTCGACGTTTTGCGTGTCGCTACGGCGTTGTCAATGGAGCGCTATGGCTGAGTTTGTGGACTTCTTTTGCAGTGGAGCCCATCTATCACAGCTCTCTTGCTTACTGTAGTGCAAAGGCACCCACTGCAGCGTAAAGTCAGCACGACTGCAACGGAAAGTCGAAGCTACTGCACTGCAAATCCGAACGTACTGCAGTGGAAAGACAAACGTTACAGTTACAGTTACAACTCCTCTGAGGGCTACAAATCAGCTCTAGCATTTGGTGGGGGTCTGTATAGTGAAAGTGGTTGGGGACACTCTCCCCAGGTAAAACGGAGGTATATCGCCTGCCGGCATTTTCTCCGGGCGATTACCGGTAGATAGAAACGAGCATTGCAACCTGTAGCAGATCTAGTATCTGCTAACCATCTGTGAGGAGTAAGACATTACATGAAAACAAGTTCTGTCGATAAAGGTCAGACCACCGTCGTTGGTAAAGACGAGTTGATCCACCAGATCGCTGCCCGTGCAGGCTTGAATTTGAAAGAGACGAGCAAGGTGATTGACGCGTTCACCGACGTGGTGCGCGAAGATGTTGCTCGTGGCCATGAGGTACGCTTGATGGGCTTTGGCACCTGGAATCTGCGCAACGTTGCCGCTCGTCGCGTGAAATCAATTCGCGGCGGCAACCAGATCACCATCCCCGCTCGCAAGCGCGTCGGCTTCTCAGTGGGTGCTGTGCTGTCACAAGCTGCCCAGGGAACATCGTCGCTCAAGTCTCCGGGCAAAAAGTCGATGCCATCTAAACCCACCACCCCCAAACGCTAAATAGCGTTATCTCCAAATCCCTCCTATCGTACAAGCACTGAAGTGCTTGTACGATAGGAGGCACACAGTCTCTCCTGGCTTCTCTCATTGCCCCACATGTTGCAAGAACTGCTCTACCTTCGGCCGCTCCGAAGGTTGCAATGGACGGAACGCACCTTTATCGTTGATAAATACCATGCGCGTCCCCTGAAAGTGTACTATCATATCC
>JAFMRP010000134.1 GCA_017354095.1 Ktedonobacteraceae bacterium | reverse complement strand
CAGCGTCCCTGCTGCTTCACTACAAAAAGCTCACACGAGGCGCGCAGCGCCGAGGAGTCAAACAGTAGTGGGTTCGCACCAAAGCTTTAACCAAAGCTTTATGATATAATCTTATCGTACACGTATGATGGCCAACATACACCCTTCACACCGGCCATTGAAAGCGAATTTTGAATGGGAGACCCAGAAGGCAGGTATACTACACTATGGATAGACCGCCGGGAAACACAGACTGGCTAGAGAACAAAGACCGGCAGCAATCGCGTCCCCCCATCCCCAATGGACGACCCGATGGGCCACAAAGTCGCCCCCCGGGCAACACCAACGGTAACGGTGGCGGCGGAGGCAATTTAAACAAATGGTTGCTGCTCATTGTAGGCGTGATGCTTGCCGTATATATATACACGTACTTTAGCTCAAGCGCCAACAACGTCGCGCAACAAAGCACGGAGATAAGCTATACTGAACTGTATCAACAAATTGATGCGAAAAATATTAAGTCCGCGACCTTCAGTGGCCAGGACGAAATCACTGGAGCTTTCAAAACTCCCTATAAAAATCAGACACAGTATCGCGTGACACAATTGCCACAAGGCGATTCAAAGCTGCCGCAACTGCTCGTAGACAGCGGTGCAACAGTTACGTACCAGCCGCCCGCGGATAACTCTTTCTGGCTCACCCTGCTGATCAACTTCCTACCGTGGATTTTCTTGATAGCGCTCTTTATCTTCTTTACGCGCCGTGCGACCCAGGGGCAGCAAGGCATCTTCAGCTTCGGCAAGAGCCGGGCAAAATTGATTCTGGAGGACCGCCCCAGCACCACATTTGCCGATGTCGCAGGCGTTGATGAATCGAAGTACGAGCTGCAAGAGGTGGTAGAGTTTCTCAAGACACCGCAGAAGTTCCAGCGCCTTGGCGGCAAGATCCCGCGTGGTGTGCTGCTGGTTGGCCCTCCGGGTACCGGTAAGACGCTGCTGGCACGGGCCGTGGCCGGCGAGGCTGGTGTGCCTTTCTTCTCAATGAGCGGCTCCGAGTTCGTTGAAGTGCTGGTCGGTGTCGGAGCCAGCCGTGTGCGTGACCTGTTTGAACAGGCCAAAAAAGCTTCGCCGAGCATCATCTTTATTGATGAAATCGATGCCGTCGGTCGCCAGCGCGGTGCCAGTATTAATACCAACGACGAGCGCGAGCAGACGCTGAACCAATTGCTGGTGGAGATGGACGGCTTTGATACCAGGCAGGCCGTAGTGGTGATCGCTGCGACCAACCGCCCGGATGGTCTGGACCAGGCATTACTGCGCCCTGGCCGCTTCGACCGTCGTGTCACGGTTGATCGTCCCGACTGGAATGGTCGTCTGGCTATTCTGAAGATCCATGCACGCAACGTGCCACTCAGTCCCGATGTTGATCTGCTGGCTGTGGCGCGCTCAACCACTGGTATGGTTGGTGCTGACCTGGCGAACCTGGTCAATGAGGCTGCACTGCTGGCGGCTCGTCGCAACCTGGAACAGGTAAATATGCAGTGCTTTGATGAGGCGCTGGACAAGATCGTGCTGGGTGCTGAGCGTCCTCTGGTGCTCAGCGAGGATGATCTCAATGTTACCGCCTATCATGAGTCCGGCCACGCGTTGACCAACCTGTTGATGCCCGATGGTGATCCGGTCACCAAAGTGACGATTGTGCCACGCGGGCAGGCGTTGGGCGTGACGATGTATACGCCGCTGGATGATCGCTACAACTATGAGAAAGAGTATCTGCTCACGCGCATCGTGACCGCGTTGGGAGGTCGAGCCGCCGAGCAAGTGGTCTTTAACCGCGTAACTACTGGAGCGGAGAACGATCTGCAACGAGTCACGCAGATCTCGCGCCAGATGGTGATGCGCTGGGGTATGAGCGAGCGCCTTGGCACCATCTCCTTCAGCGAGCGCCAGAGCCCGTTCGCGAGTGGCAATGATTCGGTGGCGCCTTCCGACTATAGTGAAGATACTGCCGAGTTGATCGATGAGGAGGTGCAGCGTATCGTTGGCTCTTGCTATGGCCAGGCGATTGATCTGCTAGCAACGCATCGACCAACGCTGGACCGCATGGCTCAGGAACTGCGGCGACATGAAACTATCGACTCTAAGCAGCTGATCTCAATTCTGGAGGAGACGGGCGTGCCGGTACCGGCGGCGCAGCTGCAATCTGGCCAGAAAGGTGGCGTAACGCTGGCGCCACCGCCGCCTAAGAACGAGCCAGCTCAACCTCCTGAAGTGGAATAGGTTAAGAACAGGTCCACCCTGATCAGGGTGGACCTGTTTCATGCTTGATTTTCGAAGAAGGCCCGCATGCGGGGATAGTCTTTCATCACCTCATCAAGCTGCTCCTGCTTCAGGCCCATGAAACTGCCCTGTCCCTCGGCGAGCAACATGTTTTCGTCGTCAGCGTAGGTCAGGGTTGCGTGGGCCTGTAGCATGCGCCCACGTTGTGTTGTGAGCCTGGAGCGCACACGCAGCAGCGGACCATAGGGTACATACCGGCGATAGCGTACCTCTAGCCGGCCCGTCATAGACCACGCCGGCTGGTCGGCCAGCATCGATGTGCGGTTGAGTGCCTCGTCGAAGATAGTGGCAATAATGCCGCCATGGATAATCCCTGGAAAGCCCTGGTGTTCCTCTCGTGGCTGAAAATCTGAGACGATCGTATCACCATCCAGGCGAAAGAGCATCTGTAAACCATAAGGATTGTTCTGCCCACAGGCATAGCAGCGCTGATAATCAGTATTGTCATTCAGTTCCATAGAAGTAATGCACACCCTTTGTAATGAGTAGTATATCTACTTGAGTCTATCACAAAGTCGAGCCATCTCGCTGCCACTGGCTGGTACATGGTATTATATTTTTATATACTGCGTTACATGAGACAGAGATGAGCCATAGCTTGTGTCTGCCATTGCGGCCTTATCATCATCATAATATTGTCGAAAGCAGAATAGAGGTGAGAATATGGCCAAAGCTCAGGAAGCTGTCCTGCCTGATGACAGCAAAAAATCGCGTAAAAAGCAGGCCAAGAGAGAGGCAAAGTTGATGCTCAAGGCGGATATCGCGCGTAGAGATATCCGCAGAGCTGAGCAGAAGGTGGAAAAGGCGCGATCGAACCTGGAAGCATTGCGGGGACAGTTGCACGATCTGGAGATGCAGTTATCACAACTGCGTGGGGAGCATAACGGTGAAGTAACCGGATATACGGAAATGGGCGTAGAGGAAGAGATCGTTGCCCCCGGTGATATCAGCGATGTCTCGGAAGATGTCTCCACCGTACCACCTGTCGAGGGACGGGTAGATATTGAAACGGCTGGCGAACAAGAGCCGCTTGTGGAAGCGCAGGCTACGCCGTCTGATATTAGCAAAGAAGGTGTGGATTGGAGCTCCAGGGACGAGCAAGCCTGGTCGTCAGAAGTGCGCGAGAAGGTTGTTGAGGCCCTGGAGGAGAAGGCCCTGGCCAGTGGGAAGGAGAGCGAGGGCGGCCAGGAGGATGGAGAAGGGCGCACGTCTGCTCGCAGGACAACGCGGCGTTCCTCTCAGCGTCAATCGACTCAGCGTCAATCGACCCGGGACGATTCCTGAGGTTGATCACAATCTGGCCCAGACTGATTCACAAGGCTTAACGGCACGAACCTGGTCTTCATGGCCAGGTTTGTTGTTGCTTTCTTCCCCAACTCACGCGGTAAAATAGCAGAGGATATCGAAAATATCTATTGGTTTTGCATTCATTGAGGAAGCACTAGAATCAGGAGTCTTATATGTCGGGGGTAGTTGTCCGCACTGCGAGGGCAGAGGATCGTGACGCTGTACTGGCTTTTTGTGCCAATACCTGGGAGTCGGGCGATTATATATCAGAAGTCTGGGATGAATGGCTGGCTGCACAGAATGGCCGCCTGCTGGTCGCAACGATAGATGATCGTCCGGTTGGGCTCATGAATTTACGCATGCTGAGCGGCGATGAAGCCTGGTTGGAAGGCGTGCGCGTCGATCCGCAATTTCGCAGGCAGGGGCTGGCTCGTGCTATGTACCTGGCCGCACTTGAAGAAGCCATGAGCCGTGGTGCCGTGCTGGCGCGGCTGGTCGTTGATGAGGAGAATACGCCCTCAAGGCGATTAGTTGAGAGTATGCACATGCGCACCGTCGGCGCTTTCTTATCGTATGTGGCCGGACCGTTGAGCGAGGTAGAGGAGAGGCGGTCTATCAGTGAGCATACCGAACTGGCGCGACCAGAGGATCTGGACGAAATCATTCAGTATCTTAACGTCTCAAATATTTTTCCTGCGGTGGGAGGTCTTTACTATCGAGGCTTCACAGCTCGTACCATTAGCGCCGAGTTGTTGGAGGAGAAGATAGCGGCTGGCAGCGTGTATCTCTTACGCCGCTGGGATCGACTGGATGGGCTGGCTATCGCCGAGCCGCGCGAGGAGAGGCAGTTACAACGGCTCTCGGTCGGCTATATTGATGGGACAGCAATAGAGGCGATCAGTCTGATAGCCTATGATCTGCGCCGCCGACTATTTGAGCGAGAAATGGACCAGGTGCGCATCTATGCGCCTGACCTTGTACTGGTGCGCGACGCTCTGGCGGGGTTAGAGTATGAGACGCGTGGTTCACTCTTCTACACCTACGAGCGTGGCTTGATATAAACGGGAAGTGTGGAACGGTAGTTCCCTGGTTGGAAATGGGGGCTGTATTTCCAGTCCACTCTACTCAGGTCGCCCACGTCATGGGCGACCTTTTTTGTGCGGCCTTTAGCCGGGATTGACGACCGGGGTGAGATCATAGAAGCCATGATAGCGCAGCAGCCAGCAGCCATAATTCATGCCACCGCCCACGGCTGGCAGGGCCATCCACTGTTCGGGTTGCAGCTTTCCTTCGCGTAGCAATTCGACCAGCGCAGTAGCGATGCTGGCGTTGGAGAGGTTACCGTAGTAGCGAAATTTGTCGGCCAGTTTATTCATCGTAGATTCGGGCCAGCCATAGTCGTTGATGAGCAGCTCGCCCATGCGGCGCGTAATGCGCGAATTGGCCTGGTGAGGTATGATATGCGCTAGCTCGTCCGGATTGAGGTGAGCGTGGCGGCAGAGCGCGTCAACGCTTTCTGCCATCGCGCGTGGAGCCTCGCGAAAGACCTCTTTGCCGTTCATTCTGGTATAGCCAACCATGTATTGCGCGAGCAGCTTATTCAACTCCTGGCCCTTGCCGTCGTTATAAAGCTGGCGCATCTTTAAGTCTACTTCGGCCATCTCTACGACATCTTTGCGCAAGGGGGTCTGATAGAAGAGCGAGTTGGCCTGGCGAGCGTCGGAGCCGTTGATTAGATAGGTATCTTCATCGCTGCGTTCGAGCAAAAAGGCAGCGGCACCCTCGCCGAAAAGGGAGCTGGTTTTCCAGTCGAGCACATTCATAATGTTGGGCAGCAGACCCTCGGCGGTTACAAAGAGCACCAGGCGGGCTGTGCTGGTTGTCAGCGCTTCAACGCTGGTCTGGAAGCCTTCGGTCTGGCAGGCGCAGGCGCCTTTCAGCATCGTAGCACGTACCGGCTTAAGCCCCAGGCGCATCTGGACCATGCCGGCGATGGTCGGGAAGGCGTCATTATCGGAAGAAGAGGCGCCTATGACCGTGTCGATCTCCGAGATATCGCGGCCGGAGCTGGCGATGGCGCGTTGGGCGGCGATAACTGCCATATCTACCAGCGACTCATCGGGTTTGGCCTGTGGATCATCGACCAGGCCGGGCGCGTCCTGGCCGGCGATTTTGCGGCAAAGTTCGATGGTGCTGGCCCGTACATAGCGTGTGCGCAGCCCTGTAACCCGCTCCAGATCTTCTGCTTTACGTGGATCGCCGAGGCGCGTTGAAATATGGGCGAAGAACTCGTTGGAGATGGTTCCTTTGGGGGTATAGGTGCCGAGGCCGATTAAGCGCACTGCGGCCTTCGTGTAAACATGCGGGACGATGTATGTATAATTGGGCCATTGTCCCTCGCGAGAAAGAGCCATGAAGAAAAAACCTCCATAATTGAGGAATAGATAAAGCCTATGTTCACCAGTATAGCATATTTCGAGGGTACGGGGACTCCCATATTGGAGGTGCGGTCTCTTGCATCCCTGCTCAAAACGGCTTGTGAGGAGATAAACAAAAGAGTAGCCTTCGCGGAGGAAGGCTACCCATCGCTATAAGAGTTTCTGGAGTTTACCAGCGCTCACGGCGCTCACGATAGTCGCCGCGGTTACCCCGGCCACCGGAGTAGCTGCCGGAGCGAGGTGTGCGTGGCGCGGGACGATGGGCCTGGAAACAATCATCACAGTAGACGGGACGGTCTTCGCGTGGCATGAAGGGCACACTGGTTGGCTGACCACATTCGGCGCAGATAGCCTCATACCTTTCGGTGCGGGGGCGTGAGGAGTAGCCAGACTGGCTGTTACGGCGCGCAGACCGGCAGGACGGGCAACGGCTGGGGGCGTTGGTTAGCCCTTTACTGGCGAAAAATGCCTGTTCTCCGGCAGTAAAGGTAAATTCGTTACCACAGTCACGGCAGGTCAAAATGCGGTCCTGGTAGTCCTCGTTGGACATCATGCAAAAAGTTCCTTTTGATTTGTAACTCGTTCCGCCTACACTGGTAAACCAAGGGAAGGTACGGCTAAGATGTAGACCTGTGTCGTGCAGATACAACAGAGGATTTATTCTAATACATCTCCTGGTGGTTTCAGGTGGTTATTCCTACGTGTCCGGGTGGCGGAACGGGACCGGGGCAGCAGAGATGACCTACCAGGTGGGAGCATCTATCCCAAACCACACTTCCATTGTAACATATCCCTACCAAAAAAGCATTGTCCTGTAAACGTGTTTCCTGCTGTGATGAAATCCTTGACTTGAGATAAAGTAGGCATCAATCATCTTTTGCCATTATTTGCAACTATATGATCTAGTTATACAAGCTTGATTAAATCGAGTATGATATAGGTACGAAAGTTGCCTGCCAGGAGGGAGTCTGTGAACCCTGCTATAAACCGGCCAACGCTGTCAAGCATCGCTCTGGGGGCGCGTCAGGTGCATACCATCACCGACCGTTTTGCTATGACCAATACCTACCTGGTGGAGGGTGAGCAGTTGATCGTAGTCGATCCAAGCTCGGCGACGCATGTTCATCTGCTATGCGATTATCTTGAGCGCGTTCTGCATCGCTCGCCCCGCGAGATAAGGCTGGTCGTTTTGACGCACCTGCATCTGGATCATACAGCTGGATTGCATACCCTGTTGGAACGTTGCGATGCACCTGTGGCGGCGTCGCGGATGGTGCGGGAACTGGTTGGGGCGCGGCGGCGCTATGGACTTCCTCCTCTCCCGCATATCGCAGGGCAGATGTTGCCACGAATGCTGGATCAGCTTGATCTCTTTCTTCCCGCCTACGAGCGGCAGATGAAGTATATTACGACCTGGCTGGATGATGTGGATGGGCTGCCTGTAGATGCCAACTGGCGCGTGATTGCCAGTCCTGGACATACGCCCGACAGTCTGTGCCTGTACAATCCCTTCACGGCGGAACTGCTGACCGGTGATACGGTAGTGACTATCGAGCGTAACAGGCCGGTTGCGCGGGGAAGAACGAGTCCCAGCCTGCTGGAAGAAACGCTGCACACCCTGCGCAGCCTGCGCGTTTATTTCCTCTATCCAGGTCATGGCTGGCCCATTCTGGCGCGTGACCCTTTAAGCAATGTTAGAATTGAATGGTGATATTACAGATGCATGCTAACGCAATTGCTGGCGCGAATTTCGAGCGCCACATTCGGAACAATAGTTATCCTGGTCGTGGACTGGTGGTTGGCAGGGCAGAGACTGAAGCGGCCTGGTATATTTTGTATTGGATTATGGGGCGCAGTGAGAATAGCCGTAACCGGTGCTTTGTCGTCAATGGGGGTGTGCTCAGGACCGAACCGGTCGATGTGAGCCGGGTGGCCGATCCCAGTCTGATTATATATGACGCGATGCTTGATCTGCCGGGTCGTTACCTGGTAAGCAATGGCGATCAGACGCGCACGCTTTACGAGACGCTGAAGGCGGGAGGTACCTTTGATGAGGCACTGGCAACGCGTGAGCGTGAGCCGGATGCCCCACACTATACGCCGCGCATCAGTGCCATGCTGGATCTGCGAGCTGAGACGCCAAGCGTTACGCTCAGTATTTTAAAGGCTAATCAGATTGATCCAGCCCTGACGGATCGCTATACGTTCCGCCCAGCGGCCCCATCTGCCGGATTTGGGATTGGTTTGACAACCTATGCCGGCGATGGGAATCCTCTGCCCAGCTTTGCCGGTGATCCATTGTTGCTGCCGCTTAAGGGGAGTGCTGAGGAGGTGCTGGAGGCCTATTGGAGTGCGCTGAATAGCACGAACCGCATCTCGCTTGCCTTGAAGCGCATCGTGGATGGCATGGAGAACAGCACCATCCTGGTACGCAATCGTTTCGTGCCCTAGCATAAACGAGTGGGGCTACTCCTCTGGTTTCTGTTTGCTGGGCAGGCGCAGGGGAGTAGGGCCGCCGCCGAGCAGGCCGGAGCCGGAAAAAGGCTGCTGAGTCGTAGGGAAGGCTGTGGGGGTTAGAGGCGACGAGTGCTCGCCCTGGGAGGAGATGCCTTGAGAGGAGTTGGTGCGCCACTCCAGTGGATCTTTCTCCTCTTTCTGTTCAGTATGGTGCTCTGCCAGCGTAAAGAGAAAACAGTACGAGCCTATTTCGATAACATCATTGGACTGCACATATACCGTGCCTCGTGCGGGCCGTCCGTTCAGCAGGGTGCCGTTCAAGCTACTCAGATCGGTCAGGTAGACGCGCTGTTCCTGGTCGCAGGCCAGTTCGGCATGATTGCGCGAGGCCAGTTCATCATCAAGCCAGATATCGCTTTCTTCATCGCGTCCCAGCGTTACCACCTGGCGTTTGAGTGCCAGGCGCTGCCCCATAAAGTTGCCACTGCGGTATTCGAGCCAGCCCCAGGGGATATCCGCGCGGAAGACGAAAGGCGGGAGGACACCCGGCTGAGAG
>JAFMRP010000798.1 GCA_017354095.1 Ktedonobacteraceae bacterium | reverse complement strand
GAGGCGTGCTCGCAGCCATTGCCAGCCCAGGGACAGGAATTCCATGCCGGCCAGGCGGCGTGCCGCGATATCGATGGGCAGCAGCAGCGCTGCCAGAGCAAGCAGCCAGAAGACGATCGGAACCGCCTGTGACACGGGGATGAGTGGTACAGCGAAGGCGAGCGCGGGGTCGTTCAGCAGGTCGCCCTTGCCGGCCAGCGCCAGCCGTGCCAGGAAGCGCTGATCGTCGCCCTGAGTTTGATATTCTGGCGAATAGGGGACCACCATGCCAGTGGTGGCCGTCATTTTATTGAGCGTATTGCCCGACGAACCTTGCCAGGTGACCTGGATCAGGTAGGCGCCTACCCGGGTGGCCGGAAAATTCCCCTCCCAGTGATCCGGTGCGGTTGGCGACAGGTTGACTGTTTGCTGTGAATTGTCGGGATAGATGATATGGGCCTGAACCTGCTGTTGCCCTTTATTATTCATGGTTGTGCCAGGTGGCAGATCGACCAGTAGCTGCCCCTGGCTATTCACAATTTTGCCGTTGATATCCATCGCGCTTTCGGGAGCGGGTAGGGTCCAGGTAACCAGGTTGGCCCACCAGCGCGCGGCCTCGTTCCAGGTGAGCCAGTGGGAGGTCCAGAGTCCCAGGGCATCGCTGGTCCAGGCGGCCACGCGGCCAAGCCCGTACTGCCAGGCCGCCAATACGGGGTCATCCAGGTGGCTGACCATGACCATCTGAGCGGTAGTTTTGGGTGTGGTAGCCACATAGCCATTCAAGACGGGATAGTGGCTGAGGCCGGTCAGGATGGGGTGTGAGCCGACGACCGCGGGTGTGAACGACTCGTTGATCACGCTGCGGCGGGCCGCGCGCTGAGTCTCTTTGAGCAGCACCTGGGGGATAGTATTGGGATCATCCGCCTGGTAGAATCGTCCGTTGCCTACCTGGGCGATCTGCTGCATCGTGCCGAGTTCGGCGCTATTGGCCGAATTGGTGGCCACTGTTGAGACAGTGATGTTTTCTTTGGCCATCCTGGAGACCTGGGGCGCGTAGTTGTCAAAGGCGTCCCCGTCGCCAAGCAGAATGACGTGTCTGATTTTGGCGTCGGTCTTCAGCAGCACCTGTTCAGCGTTGGCCAGGTCGGGATTGTAGCTGGGCGGATCGTTGGGATTCATATTGTCGATCGCTTTATCGATGGCCTGTTTATCATTGACGTGCTGCATCTGAACGGTGAGCGTGCCATAGGCGGCTGAGATGCCGACCTGGTCGCGGGGTGTGAGCAGGTTAACGACGCCCTTGGCAGCTTCTTTCGAGATGTTGATAGGGAGGGGGGCCTCCAGGCTTTCGACGATCAGCACAACCGCGATGGTTGGTGTGTCCTTGTGCTGAGGGATATCCATGCGCACTGGCAGCGTCTCTTCCAGTGGTGTGGAGGCGTAGCCGCCCGGCCCGTAGCTATTTTGTCCACCGCTGACCACCAGGCCGTGTCCAAGATCGCGCACAAAGGCTTGCAGCACTTGCATCCGCGCGATGCCAAGGGTAACCGCAGGCACATCGGCCAGGATAACGGTGCTATAGGGTGCCAGAGCGTCAAGGGTTGTGGGAACATCGTTGGGCGAAACGACCTTAACGCTAATCTGGGTGGCTTTGAGCGCGGAGACGATATTTCTGGCGCCACCGGGCTGGCCTTCAACGATCAAGACTGCTGGTGGTCCCTGAACATTGACGAAGGCCGAGGCTTTATTGTTCAGGGGGATCGTATCCAGTGGCGCGTCCAGCGTTACCTGGAAGGTGTGGAAGCCTGGAGAAGGCGCGAGCAGGCTGAAATCAACATCTTTCTCGCCAGGAACTAACTGGACATTTTGCTCTGAGATCAGCTTTTGATCGAGATAGAGGCGCAGCCTGGCCTTTTGCGCCGCCGTGCTAAAGAGTTTGGCGTGCAGTATGAAGCGCTCGTTGACGCGCAGTTGCGTTGGAGCGTCCAGGCCATCGATGCGTACTTCGCTGGTTTTCGTTTCGGGCAGTGGAACGATATCAAGCCGGATGCCCTGCTGCTGGAGTAGCTGAGCCTCTTGCAATGAGTCGCCGAGGTTCTGCTGTCCATCGGTGAGCAAGATGATATGGCGCTCGGTATCGGAAGGCATGATGGCTGCCGCGAGGCGCAGTCCAGCGGCCAGGTCTGTATAGTTGGTATCGGGTGTCGACTCAAAGTGGGAGAAGTCGATCTGTGATTTGATCGATTGTTCGACCAATGCATTGCGGCCAACAGCGACGATGCCAACCTGGTCCTCCTGGCGTTTCTGTTTGAGCGCCTGGCCGATCCATTGCTCGATGAAGGCGCGCTGGGTGACGGTGCTATCAGAGATGTCGCCCACGAACACCGTCGTCTGTTTCACTGCTGGCTGGCGCCACGCCGCTCCGGCCAGGGCGGTGATAATGAGCGTGAAGAGCGCGAGGCGGCAGGCCAGGATCAGGTAGCGCTGGCGCACCGGGAACGGCAGGGCCATGCGTCTCCAGGTGAAGTAGACCAGGAGTCCAACTGGTAGTAAGAGTAGCAGGAGCCATGGTTGCTCAAAGGTTAGCATTTCTCTTCCCCTTCGTTGTCTGCCTGACCTGTTGCCCTGTGCCTCTGGCCAGCTTGCGCCTGGTGCGTTTCAGGGTTTTCAGGAAGCGTTTGCGAGTGATGATATAGCGATCTTCAAGCTGGTTCCGCAGCCTGGTAAGCGGCGTATTGCCGGTACGATTCGTGCCAGATGTAAGGGCGCTATTGCGCTGTGTAGTCGCGGCTGCACGTTGCTGGTAGCTGCGACTGAAGAGCCACCATTCGGTGCAGAGAATGAGCAGCAGGATGGCGGCGATCCAGGGCCAGATTTCGCGCAGCTCGTGTGAAATCAGCGGGCCGGTGGGCGTGAAGTCCGAACTGCGCAGTACGGGCAGTGCTGGAGCTGGCGCAAGGTGAGACTGGTCAGGGTTGAACAGGTTCACGACGAACGCGCCCTGCATATTCTGCCCGCGCACATGTTCTGTCACCTGGTAGATGCCGACCTGATCGGTCTGAGCATAGGGAGCGATGGGTGGACCGACGAGGGTATCCTGTTTGTTTGGGCTGGTAATCGTCACCTTGTCGGCGCCGGGCCAGGACTGGATCGTGACGGGCAGTCCTGGTGAGACCTGGCCTTCATCGCTCACTGGTGGTGGTAGGAACCAGTTGACCAGATTGTGGATCAGGATCGGGAATGAGGGTTGGAGCGGTAGATCTGAGTCGTGAATATCGAAGCCAAGCGCGGCGATCCGTTTGCTATTGTTCTCGCCAGCAATCAGCAGTGGTGTTTCGGGTGTTGTGATGATGGGCTGCTCCCAGATGGCCGGTTTGAGCTGATGCGAGGCTTTGAGGGTACGAACGCTGCCCAGATCAACATTGGCCAGCAGGTTCATTGTCTGGGAGCCGGGATTGATGTGGCTGATCGTGATCACATTCGCCGATGAACCGAAGGCGTAGGTAC
>JAFMRP010000797.1 GCA_017354095.1 Ktedonobacteraceae bacterium | reverse complement strand
TAATTTACAAAATGGTGATGGGCGAATCCAGGTGAGAAGCTCTTCCTCCTGGTGTCAAAATGCTTCTGCTCGCTCTTCGGGGCAAAAGCTGCTCACTCTTCGGGTCATTTACTAGGATCGTCAGGCGCTCCTCACTCCACCAGGCGCGGGTGTAGAGCCAGCGGAGGAAACGAAAGTGTTCCGGTTGGGAGGCGAAATCCTGATAGCCATATTCGGCCATGATTTCGTGGACGTGATCGTAGCGCATCTCGCCTTCGCGATAGCGAGAAAGAACCGTCCAGTCAGCAATATTGAGCTGGGAAGCCAGCGTCACCACAACGTTGTGCGGAACATCTGTTGGATCGGAAAGGAAGGTGCCCAGGAATCTAACGGTACAAAGCTGGAGAGCAAAGCCCAGGCGTGTGTGGGCATGACGTCGAGGTTCCAACAATGCGCGATCTCGGTCGTCGAGATGAAAGTAGAGGGCCAGTTGCTCTGGGGAGGGTTCTCCCACATAGCAACCATAGCGGCTGCGTTGTTCCGCTGTCAAAAATTCAACGGGCATGCTATTCTCCCTTTCCACATGACTCGCCAAAAGATCTATACATTTGTAATCACTTCTGCTAAAATACCTGAGCAGACATTATTACCACAGGCCTGAGCACAAAAAACAGGACCAATGTCTGCTAATACTCGCCCAAAACGGTTCAAAAGCACTTCTGCTAATACTGGCAGGGAGCGGAAACAATGAAACGAACAGCGCAACCATTACTCTCTCAAGATGGTCAACAAGCCCTGGACCTGTATGGGCAGGTACTTCAGCAATTCGAGGACATCTCGCCAGTCACCATTCGTAACTATCTGAGCGATTTACGCCAGTTTATTGCCTGGTGTGAAGATTGCTGGCGTGCGGGACAGGAGCAATGCAGCTTTACTCCACAGGCCGTCGCTCCATCGCTGCTCATGTGTTATCGAGAGTATCTCCAAACGACACTTTGCTTAAAACCATCCACAGTAAATCGAACGTTGATGAGCTTGAAACGCTATTTTGCCTGGACCAGAAAAACACAACTCATTCAGTTCGATCCAGCTAGCCCCATCAAATTCGTGCCGAAAGAAGCGGCCCCCCTCGGCATTTGAGCGACGATGAGGAAGAGGCGCTGGTCGCTGCCGTCAACGCCACCGGAACACTCCGAGATCAAACCATTATTGTCCTCTTGCTCCATACGGGCTTGCGCGTGCAGGAACTCTGTTCTCTGACACGCCAGCAGCTTCACCTGAGCAAGCGAAACGGAACCCTACGGATTATGGGAAAACGCAAGAAAGTGCGCGAAGTTCCACTGAACGCGACTGCCCACCTGGCCTTAAACCACTATTTGGAGACGCTTCCGCCAGGGGAGCAGTATCTTTTTCCTTCGGAAAAGACGCACCGCGCGCTCACTGGACGGGCACTGGGGCACTTAATCACGAAGTATGCTATGCAAGCACAGGTCATTGACCTCAGTCCTCATGATCTCCGCCACCGCTTTGAGTATCGGATGGCAGAGGTCGTTCCCTTGTACCGGCTCGCACAAATCATGGGACATGACTCACTGGATACGACCATGCTCTATGTGCGCGGGACTAAGCAGGATCTCCAGCAGGATCAGGATGTGGAGAAAATCGCATGGATATAACAGTATTCACAGAAGAGGTACAGATTTCTCAGGTCCAACTGGAGGAGGATTTTCGGCCGTTACGTGAGTCAGAAGGGAGACGAGCAAGAAGAGAAAAGCAAAGCGTGTCCCTCACATCAACCGCAGAACTTTTTCAGAGAGGCGAAGAGGCGATGGAGAAAATTCCTCAAGAAGCTGCATACGGCCATACCCAGTGCAGTTGCCACCGATACAGAACAACAAGGAGGCGATGAAGAAGGATGATGAGCTACGCTGAACACCATTCCTTCAGCATGGTCTGTTCAAAAGGAAACGTGAGGACATGAAAGCCCTCTTTCAAGCTATCCGTCAAGGAAACGAAGGACAGATTCACAAACTGGTTGCCGACGGGGCTAACCTCAACGCGTTTGACCCTGGAACTCAGAAGACACCCCTGATCTATGCTATTGCTTCCGGTAATAAGGTCAGCGTACGCTTGCTGCTCGAACTTGGGGCGCATCCTAACCTCGTTTGTCAGGTAGATGAGGAGCCACGAACCCCTCTTTCAGAAGCATGTGCAAGGGGAAACGAGGCAATTGCGCGTTTGCTGGTGGAACATGGTGCTGACATTCATTGGCAGGAGGGTCAGCATCGACGTAGTATGATGCATTGGGCAGCACAGGGAGGAGGAGTCTGGATCGTGGAACGGTTGCTACAGGAAGGTATCACGATTGATATTCAGGATGCCTATGGAGGAACTCCACTGCATGAAGCGGTTCGGAACGGACACCATGAGCTTTGCCAACTGCTTCTTGCCAGGGGAGCTCATATCAATGCGCGCCTTCATAGCGGCCCCTCAGCTCATATGACCCCGCTTTCCTTGGCGCTGAAGATGGGGTTTCCAAAGATTGTTGCTCTCTTGTTGCAGTCTGGAGCGCAGATCGACCCGGCAGTTTTTCTTTCTCTCTTACAATTGACCGAGCGACCAAAGGATCTGACTGAAGAGCAGCAGAAATATATTGCGCGCTTAATTCTCGCCCATGGCCAGCAAAGTGACATTGCTCCGGCGTTTACGAAGAAGCCCTATGTTGTGAGCGTTCGCACAGCACTGGAATACTGTACAGAAGTGCATGCAGAAGTGAGGAGGGCGGCGCGGATGCTCCTCACAGATTGTGCGCTCAGCGATCTTGAGCAGGCTCTTTTAGCCGGTGAGAGACACAAAGTCGAAGAACTCCTGGAACAGGTAGTATTTCAGGAGATCGAGGCGAACAGAAAGCTCCTGTTCGATGCAATCACCAGTGGCAGCCCGGCCATCGTCCAACACTTTTTGGCGCGTGGAATGAATGCCAACACCGCAGACCCGGAGACGGGAGAGACACTTTTGCACCGTGCAGTAAAGCTCAATCAGTGGGAGATCGTTCACCTGTTGCTTAAGGCTGGTGCGAATGTTAACGTGAGCCTCAATATACGAGATCGGCGCGGAACTCCTGTGTCCCCCCCAGAAACGCCCTTGGCGATGGCATTGAAATATGCTGATGAGCGCATGCTTCGTCTCTTGCTCAAGGCTGGTGCTCAGGTGAATCCGGAACGGCGCAATGACTGGGTTCGTGAATATGGGGCTGCTGTTTTTCCGCTGCACCAGACTTCGAACTCGCAGCACATTCGGCTCCTGCTGGACGTCGGAGCCAATCCGAATCTAGCACTGGAATATGCCTTGGAGCAAAGAGTGGCTCCCAGACGATACGCACAGAGCCGCCTGGAAATGGCAGTCGAACAGGACGAGATCGAGGTTGCAAGCATTCTTCTGGAGCACAGAGCGCGTTTCCGCTCAGGAAGTCAGGGAGGCTCCTTACTCTACCACGCGCTCAAGAATCG
>JAFMRP010000133.1 GCA_017354095.1 Ktedonobacteraceae bacterium | reverse complement strand
AATGGCCTCTGGAGCGGCTGCAAACCCTCCACAGACCCTCCACCAACCCTCCACACCTTACACAGCCGCTTCTGGAGCGGATTGAGGTGTGAGATAGGAGAAAAAAGGGCGAGTTGCGAAAACTTGTGCAAAACCCGGCACCCCTTTGTATTCCGAGCACCAACGCCGCTAGCGCGGCTGACTTCGTCCAGGTGCTCGGCAAGGAAGTACCCGACGCAGCGGCTTCAGAGGCCGTTTCAAAGCGACATAAGCCCGTCACCAACCCGTCATAACCCGGTGCAACGTGACGCAGCCGCCTGGGGAGCGGGTTGAGGGATGTTTTGTAGTGGTGGTGTTGGATGGGAATTGATGGGTGGGGGTGTAGATCTATGCATGCGGATGTGCGATCAGAGAGGGGGAGTGGGGTGCCGCGGGTGGCGGAGATGCGCGGGATCGAGATGTTGATGCCGGGCATGGGTACCTCCCTCCAGGATGGAAATGGTACAGACGACGCACGACAAAAGAACGATAGACAACGCTTTTGTCAAAAGCGTGATATACTCAAGGCTATTATAGCATCATTTTATGCATTTTTCAAGTGTTTTATGATTTTATTGATAAATCTGTATGAATGTATATTTATGGATTTTAATGATTATTGTAAATTATGAAGTTACGGGCGCGGGTGGCTGCTTTTGGAGCTTTCGGCCTCCTGGTGGATGTGGTACAGTGAAGCAGCGATAGAACGTTGCTGGCTGGCGAGAGAAGCCAGCGCATGGCAGCGAAGGAGAGAGAGCGAGCGATATGGAAAGAACTGCATCTACCCCGGAGACTCCCAACATTGTTTTGCGGGACGTGACGATGAGTGACCTCCCCATTTTCTTTGACCAGCAGTTGGACCCGGAGGCCAACCGCATGGCGGCCTTTACCACTAAAGATCCAGCGGATAGGGATGCCTTCATGGCACGCTGGACGAGGATATTGGGTGATGAGACGACCAGGAACCAAACGATCCTCTTTGATGGACAGGTGGCTGGCTCAGTCGCCTCGTATGTCGATGAGGATGGGCGGCCAGAAGTCACCTACTGGATTGGAAAGTCTTACTGGGGCAGGGGCATTGCGACCGGCGCGCTCCTGGCCCTTCTGGATCAGGTGGAGGAGCGTCCCCTGTACGCCCGTGCCGCTAAAGATAATGTAGGCTCGCTGCGTGTTCTGGAAAAATGCGGGTTTACGAGAATTGGCGAGGATAGGGGATTTTCCAACGCACGTGGGGAGGAAGTCGAAGAATTTATTCTGCGGCTCGACTAGGATTCACGCGAATCCGTTTTCGATATATTTACTGAGGTATATAACGCATACTTATGTAAAAGATGTAGAAGAGGAATAGAAGTGTAAACGCCTTGCCGAGAGCGCTCCCGGCAAGGCAGCGCAACCTTTGCGCCTTCCTCAATGAGTGCCGGGGAGCAGGGGCCATCTTCCCCCGTTCATGCCCTCAGTTTGTACCCACTGTTTGCCATCGGCCTGCGTGATGAGATTTTCGGGGAGCAGGGGCCAGGCCAGAATTGCATATGTCTGGCCCTCCTGGCTCATATACCAGATCTGCTGGTCCTTGAGCAGGTTTAACAGATCGGTCCCGCGTTTTCCATAGATGGGAAAGTACCCGTCGGGGTTGCTTGTCGCTGTACAGGACCCCTGACTATTGGGATGAAGTGTCTTGCATTCCTGGGCTGCTACTTGCTGAAGTGCAATGTCTGGATAGGGCCATGGTGCCACATGCGTGATGGCGCCTGGATATGGACGGAGCAGTACGACTGCTCCGGGAGTGGTGTAAGGGTGAGGGGATGCGGGTTGATAGGATCGGAGAAAATGGAGGGCAGAGAACATGTGCTGATCTTCGGAGGGAGCCCCTTCTTCTCCCAAAAGCGAGACCGTTTTCTGCTGCTTGCTGGCATTGACGGACAGGACCAGCTGGCCTACATCCGCTGTTGCCTTGCCGTAGAGGTTCTTTTTATCGACGAAGAATGCATCCTGGTTGACGATAACATCCAGGATGTGAGCGATGTCAGCGGGTTGAATCTGTGCCTGGAGGAGCGTGTCTGACCTGGTGCCCTGGGGTTGATAAAGCAGAGTGCCATCGCCGTAAAGTTCCCATTCAGGGATGGCGCGCAGCGAGGGAAAAATATTGCCCGGGGCGTCGACCAGGCGGATAAGTACCTGGCCTGCTCCTTGCGTATAAGAGACCGGGGGACCAGGTTCCCCTGTCAGGCTCCCACATCCTGCCAATAGGAAGGTGAGAGCAAGGGAGGCCAGAATGAGAAGCGTGATGTGGTTTCTCCGCGAAGGCTGGGAGCGGTCCATGCTTTATTCCTCCATTGGCTCTAGTTTTCAAGATGATGGATACCACCATGTATGTTATGGGCATATCCTCACTGCACAGACGTTGAGGAGGAAGGAAAAGTTCCTGGGACGTGCTAAAGAAGGTTCCTATTTTAGACGTTGCGGGTGGGGTGGTAGGGGAGGGTGACGTGGAAGGTGGAGCCTTTGCCGACCTCGCTGTCTACGGTGATGGTGCCGTTGTGGCGCTTTATGATTTCGGATACGATGTAGAGTCCCATGCCTAAGCCGGAGAGTGCGTGTTGTTTCTGGTCGGTGATGCGGTAGAAACGTTCAAAGATTTTCTTGCGCTGTTCTGGCGGGATGCCGATGCCGTGGTCGCGCACGCTGATGGTTACTGTGTCCATGGATGGGTGGATATCGATCTCTATGGTGGTGGCGTCGGGGGAGTATTTGATGGCATTGCTGATCAAGTTGATGAAGACCTGTCCGAGGCGGTCTTTGTCTCCGATTAAGGAGAGGTGGGGGATGCTGCGTACTGTAATGGTATGGGTGGTATGTACTTGCTGCATGGAGGTGGTGATCTCGTGGAGCAGTTTGTCCAGGTCTACAGGTTCCTGGGCGTATTCCAGTCTGCCGGCCTGGATTTTGGAGACGTCCAGTAGTTCGCCGATCAGGCGTTCGAGCTGTTTGATGGGTTCTTCGAGGCGTGAAAGGGCCGCGCCTGCCTCGTGCAGGCCGTGTCGTTCCAGGCGCTTTTTTACCAGTTGATTTTGTAGTTTCAGGGTAGTGAGTGGGGCCTTGAGTTCATGGCTGGCCATGCTGATAAAGTCGTCTTTGCGCTGTTCCAGCTCTTTGCGTGCCGAATTATCCAGCACGAAGTAGATACATTGGTGGGGATTAATCTGTGAGACGACGCCGCCTACTAAGACAGGGAGATGGCTGCCGTCTTTGCGTACATACTCTTTCTCATAGGGTGGCATATACTTCAGGTGTGTGAGTTCCTGGTGGGCCTGCTGGCAGAGCGCGGTATATGTGGGAGGTGTCATGCTGGCCCAGTTCATGCGTTGATTGCGCAGGTCTTCTCGTGTGTAACCTGACATATGGAGAAAGGTGTCATTGGCCTCTATGATTACTTCCTCCTCAGCGATGAAGATACCGATGATATTTGAGTTCATGAGGGATGCTGCCCGCTCCTGGCTCTGGAGCAGGGCCGCCTGGATGCGTTTCTGGTCGTCGATATCGGTGCAGGTGCCAAACCATCTCACGATGGAGCCCCGGGTATCTTTGATGGGCACGCCACGCACGAGGAACCAGCGGTATGCGCCGGTATGGCCATTGCGGAGGCGCTGCTCTTCTTCGAATGGTGTGCCTGTTTGTACGGCATGCTGCCACGTTGCGAGCGCGCCTGCGCGGTCGTCGGGGTGCAGAGATTGGGTCCAGCCATCTCCGTAGGTGTATTCAAGGGGGATGTTGGTATAGTCGAGCCAGCGTTGATTATGGTATTCCATGTACCCGTCGGGTCGTCCAATCCAGACCAGGTGGGGGATGGCATCAACGAGAGTACACAATTCATCGAATTGACGGCTCAGCGAAAGCTCAGGGTTTTCGATTTGTTTTTTACTTGCCATGTCGCTGTGTGTGTCCCTTTCCCGTTCACGTGTCCCAATCCCTCGTGATAAATCGCTGCCGTGCTTTAATGGAGAGTGTGGTTGTTTTTAATCATTATAGCAAGAATCTGGTTGTTGGTCCAAGGGTGTTTTGCTGTCCAGCAGAGCTTTTTGAGCGCCCTTATGATCTATACTCCTCACCGCTGCACCGCAACACACTTTTAAAGATCAGAAGTGTTTGAGCTGGATGGGTGAGAGGTTTGCCTTGTGGGCTGCGTTGAGGTATGTAGAGGGGAGCAGGGGAATAACTGGGGGGCGGATTGTTGAGCTATGAGAGAGAGGATTTTACTAATGCTTGAGTTCGATACTTCAAAATGACTATAGTTTATGGTATACTATGGATAGGAAGCGGGTTTTAGTATAAGAAGGATGATAGCGGCGCTTAAGGAGCACGATACTAACGATGGGAGTGCTCGACAAGGAGGTCCCCGTTATGAGCGGCAGGGCTGTTGCAGAAGATTTAGGGTCTGCCTCTTCAGATCCTGACGGCTTTCGTTTTTCTCCGCGACCGAACCAGGCGCACAAGATCCAGTGGCGATCCTGGGGTGAGGAGGCGTTTCAGGAGGCTGTTCGCGCTAATAAGCCTGTGTTTTTAGTGATTTCATGTTCCTGGTCTTCCTGGTGTCATCTTATGGATGAGACGACGCTGTCAGAGCCTACGATCATTGCTATTGTCAACAATGATTATATCCCCATTCGTGTAGATAGTGATTTGCGGCCAGATGTGAACCGGCGTTACAACCAGAACGGCTGGCCCAGTATTGTGCTGCTTTCTTCTGAGGGTGAAATTTTGTGGGGTGGAGTCTATGTGCCGCCCAAGCAGATGCTTTACTACCTGGGATATATCCGGCGTTACTATGGTGAGAACCGGCAGGAGATCGCGGAGCAGGTGCGTGAGCTGCGTGAGCGACGGGTGTGCCGGTCGTCTGCGCGCGTTACGATTGGGCATGGTGGCTTTTGTCTCTCGCCGGAGCAGCGCGAGGCCCTGGAGAAGCTGCCTGCTGGAGCCTATGAGGTGCTGAGTGGGTTATATGATCGTGAGAATGGTGGTTTTTCCATCCATCCTCATTTGAAATTTCCGCATCCTCCGGCGCTGGAGCTGTTGCTTTACCTGGACCGGTGTGGCTATCCTGAGGGACGGGAGATGGTGGATCATTCGCTGCGGCAGATGCGTGATGGTGGGTTATGGGATCACGATGGGGGTGGTTTTTTCCGCTATTCAGCGGCCAGCGATTGGAGTGCGCCGCATACAGAGAAGATGTTGAAAGAGAATGCCGGACTGCTGCGCCTGCTGCTGTTGATGAGCCGTGAGAGTGGGGAGCAGGAGTGGTATGACATGGCCCGGCAGCTTGTTTTCTATCTCAATACCACCCTCTGGCGGGCCGATGTGGGAGTTTTCAGCGGCAGCCAGAGCGCGGATGAGGAGTATTATGAGCCGGGGCCATATTCGCGTGCCTCGCAGCAGGCGCCGCATGTTGATAAGACCGTGTATACGGCCTGGAACGCGCGCGTGATCTCCGCCTATTTGCTGGCGGCTCAGATATTGCAGCAGCCTTCTCTGCGAGATATGGCCCTGCGCACGCTGGACTTTCTATGCACGCGTATGATGCATCCGAGTGGTTGTGTCTGCCACTATGCTTTCACGGGCCAGCCAATGCTGCCTGGTTTGCTGACCGACCAGGTCTGGCTGGCGCGCGTGCTGCTGGATGCTTACGAGGTGCAGGGCAACGTTTTTTACCTTGAAAACGCGATAGCTTTGATGCATTTTGCCTGCGAGGAGTTGCTGGAAGAGAGCAGCGGGCTCTTTTTCGACGCTCCTGAGAATCCGCACGCGGTAGGGCGACTGGAACTGAGGGAGCAGCCGCTTACGGGGAACGCGATTGCCGCCGAGTGCCTGCTGCGAATGGCTGAATATAGCAAACGGCGTATGCTGCATGATACAGGTTTGCTGGTGCTCTCCAGTTGTCTGGAGAAGTATCGTCACAGTGGTATTCAGGGCGCTGTCTATGCCCATGTTGTGACGCGAGCCAACGTTCAGGGCTGGCTGCGCGATTGGGACACATAGAGGCAGCGCCGTCGCTGCCTGTTAGCGTGCTGGCTGTTCGGATTTGAGCATGCGTGTCAGCTCATAGACGACATCGTAGCGCTGATATGAGGGCATCAGATAGACACCTTCGGCCAAGTTGCGCACCTGGCTGAGCATATCGTGGGCGATCTTGAGCCCTTCTTCCTGGCCATGTTCGCCGGCAGCTTTCATTCGTGTGCGCACCTCGTCGGGTATCACGATGCCGGGCACTTCGTTGTGCAGGAATTCGGCCTGGCGTGAGCTATGCAGCGGAGTGCAGCCGACCAGCATAGGGATCGGTGGTTTCCCTGCCAGTTTAATGAAGCGTTCCAGCGGTGAGATCTCATAGATGGGTTGAGTCATAATGAACTGGGCGCCGGCCTCAAGTTTGCGCTGATATTTCTCGATCTCGCGCTCCGTCTCCTCATCAGTCATGTTAAGGTTCAGCGCGCAGCCAATGTGGTAGGAGGCCTGGGCGCCGACGGCGCGATTGACCGCGTCATAGCCTGCATTCAAGCCGTTGATGACGCGGATCAGACCGATGGAATCCACGTCCCAGACGCCGGTCGTATTGGGGTAGTCGGCCACGCGTACCGGGTCGCCGGTTAGTGCCAGGACGTTACGGATGCCCAGTGCATGCGCGCCGAGCAGTTCTGATTGCAGGGCCATCAGGTTGCGGTCACGCGTTGTAAAGTGGATGATTGTTTCGATGCCCAGGTGGTCCTGGATCAGGCGAGCCAGGGCGATGCAGCCCATGCGCACGCGGGCCATCGGGCTATCGGCGATATTGATGCAGTCGATGCCAGCCTGTTGCAGGTAGGCCGCGCCTTCGAGCAGTTTCGTAGGTTTGAGTCCCTTGGGTGGGTCAAGCTCAACGCTGACCACGAACTCGCCGGCCTCCAATTTCTCTTGCAGGCGTGTTTTTGTGCCCTGGCGGGGAAGGATGACCTCCTCTTCAATCGGGCTGGTGATTGTCGTCGTGACGTGGCCGTTGCCGGATGTGCTGGCGGGCTTTTGTACCGTAGTGGACTCGTCGCAACCGTAGCAGTCGTCGAGCGCTTTGCGCATGGCGGCTATGTGATGTGGTGTGGTGCCGCAGCAGCCGCCGATGAGTCGCACGCCGGCCCGGGCAAAGCGCAGGGCGTAATCGGCGAAGTAGTCGGGGGTTGAGACGTAGATAAAGCGATTATCGATGCGGGTGGGGAGTCCGGCGTTGGGTTGTGCGGAGAAGAGCATGGATTTGCCGGTTTCCACGTATTGCTGGGCCTCGATCATTTCTTTCATGGCGTCGAGGGTAGCGGAGGGTCCGACGCAGCAGTTGGCGCCGATCACATCAACGCCGAGGTCGTTGAGAACGGCCGCGACACGTGCCGCAGATTGTCCTGAGAGTGTATGGCCATCTTCATAGAAGCTCATCTGGGCTACGATGGGCAGACCGCCGACCTCTTGAGCGGCCAGTACTGCCTGGCGCAGTTCGGACAGGCTGGAGAAGGTTTCGAGGATCACCAGGTCAACGCCGCCCACCTGGAGGGCTTCGATCTGTTCACGGAATATGGTGCGCAGTTCGCTGAGGCGTTGTTCGTCCGGGGCCTGTAGTGGTCTGCCGCTGGGGCCGACCGCGCCAGCGATAAAGGCCGGGAGCCCGGTAACCTCGCGGGCTTCGCGTGCGATAACGGCCGCTTTCCGGTTGATTTCGTACACCTTGTCGGCGAGATTGTGGGCTTCGAGTCTGAGGCGATTGGCGCCGAAGGTATTGGTTTCGATGATTTGCGCGCCCGCGCTGATGTATTCCTGGTGGATGTTCTGGATGAGTTCTGGTCGTTCCAGGTTGAGCGCGTCAAAGCAGTGTTCGTAGGGCACGCCACGCGCGTACAGCATGGTGCCCATTGCGCCATCACAGAGTAGTGGCCGTTGTCTGAGCTGTTCGAGTATTGGATGTTCCATACAATTATCTTTCGTCCTTCTCCGCAGTAGGGTTAACGGATTGCAATTATCACCTATTGTACTTCTTTTTGGGGAATTATGGAATGCACTTGAGATAACGATGAGTGGTGCTAAAAATCGAGAGGGAAACGCTGGTTTTGTGACCGGCAATGCTCATGAGCGTTGCCGGTCACAAAACCGGGTTTATGGCTGGTAGTTTGCGTTAGTATAACGACGTTCTGTCCGTTTTGTTGGGCGATGGCCTGGATGAGATATTTAGAACGGCCTGGTGCAGGCGTGCCATCGCGACGGTCAGCGGGGAGAGCGCCGTTTTGGTGCGATAGGGTGCAAGCGGTCGCTGGGGGGATTGGATGGAACGTTGTAAGATCTCATTGTAGGTGCTGATGTCTTGTTGGATCTGTGCTAACTCCTGCTCCCTTTGCTGGGAACGCAGTAGGCGCGCCCAGAGCGTGTTCATGACCCCCACCAGTGGCCAGAGGATTTTCGCCTGTGGATAAGGAATGCGCTCCCTGAGCTGACCGTTCATGGTGTCGGTATGAGCTTGCACGATTTGCTGAATGCTCTCCTCCAGCACGCGCTTTTCCTCGGCCTCGACCTCATTTTGTTGAGCAGCGGCATGTTCGAGGTTGGCGACGAACTCCGCTTCATAACTCTGGCGCACCGCTTTGGCGACGCTTGAGAGCAAGAATGTGGAGACGCTGGTGAGAAACAAAATGAGGATAACGGGTCGTAAAAGGAGGGTTATCACTCCTTCGGACTTGATGAGTGCGTCAAATGCGGGAAGGGCTGACTGATGAAAGAGTGTCTCATGAAAGAGAAGGTGAAGAGTAACGAAGATGCAGTCAAAGATAGCCAGGCCCCAGGTTACGGATGCAGGCATAATGACGAGCGAAAGGAGTATTACCAGCATGAGTATATCGTACAGTTGAAGCGCTGTTTCATTCAGCACTGGCATGATCAACGTCTCAGCCATGATCGTGCCTTGCACTGAAAGGAGAACGAACATTCCGGCGACTACCACCTGACCGGCACGGTTAAAGAAGGGCGCGATTATAAGCGCGACCAAGATAGAGC
>JAFMRP010000796.1 GCA_017354095.1 Ktedonobacteraceae bacterium | reverse complement strand
CTATACACCTCTACGACATCGCTCAACAGCGCGATCTGCTCGTCAGGTACAGCCGAGTCGTATTCTTCGACGAAGCGTACACTGCTCTCCTGCTCGGCGACGATCAGCGTATGAGCAAAGGCCGCTGCCTCGGGAGCATCAATCCAGAACTGCGCCAGGATAGGCGCTTCGATCTCGACGCCCTTTGGCACATACAGGAAGAAGCCGCCGGTCCAGAAGGCCGCGTGCAGGGCCGTGTATTTGCTGGCCGCGACTGGCACACAATCGGTCATGAAGTATTGCCGCACCAGGTCCGGGTGCTCGCGCAGCGCGCTTTCCAGGTCGCTCAGAATCACACCCTGCTCGCGCAATTCCTGGCTCAGCTCACAGCGCACTACGGTGCCGTTATACTGCACGATCAAACCTGAGCGTTCGTCAACCAGCGCCTCATCCAGCGCGTTCTTAATCACCGGCGGCAGGTCCTGGTCAGGCTGCACCGGCACATACGGGCTCATCTGCTGGAATTTGAAATTCGCCACTGTACGCCAGGTACCCAGGTCGCCACGCTTGCCAAGAGGAGCCGGGCTGCTTTCATAGACTTCCCACGCTTGCAGACGCTTCTGTAGCATCCATTCCGGCTCATTCTTCTGGCGCGACAGCTCCTCTACTGCTTCACGAGAGAACCCAATTGCCAGAGGTTTAAGCATCGGCCGTTACTCCATTCTCTTCATCGGCAGGTCTCAACCACTCGTAACCCTTCTCCTCAAGCTCAAGCGCCAGCTCCTTGCCACCAGACTTGACGATACGCCCATTAAACATGACATGCACAAAGTCAGGCGTGATGTAGTTGAGCATACGCTGATAGTGTGTGATCAGCAAAACACCCAGGTTGGGACCGGTCAGCGCATTGACGCTCTCAGACACAATTCGCAGGGCGTCGATATCCAACCCGGAATCGGTCTCGTCCATCAGGGCAATCTCCGGCTCCAACAATGCCATCTGCAATATTTCGGCTCGCTTCTTCTCACCGCCAGAGAAACCATCATTGATCGAGCGGTTGATAAAACTGTTATCTACTTTGAGCAGGCGCATCTTTTCCTGCAACTGCTTGCGGAACGCACCAGGAGGAATGGACTTGCGCTTGCTTACCTTGCCGGTGGGATTCTCTCCCTCCTCCAGTGGCTTGTTGCCTTCAGTCACTGCCTCCAGCGAGCGGCGCAGGAAGTTGGCCACGCTCACACCAGGAATAGCCATCGGGTACTGGAAAGCCAGGAAGAGACGCATACGCGCGCGACGGTCGGGCGAATATTCCAGAATGTTCTCGCCTTTAAACCAGATTTCTCCGTCAGTCACTTCATATTTCGGGTTACCCATAATCACATTCGCCAGCGTGCTTTTACCCGAACCATTAGGGCCCATCAATGCGTGGATTTCACCCTGCTTTACCACAAGATCCACACCCCGCAGAATCGGCTTGCCCTCAATATTGGCATGGAGGTTTTTTATGACAAGTTCAGATCCCATTGAAACACGTTCGTCGCCAGCCTTCCCCCGCTTCCGCACACTCCGGCCAGGTACGCGGGATGAGCGACTACTCCCTTCTTGAACTCTGATGAATAATGAAACAACTCAATGCAGCATAGACCGGTATACGCGATAGCAAAGAAGCTCCGTTAATTCGCAGGCAGGCCGGAGCGCTCATCTTGCTCATCCAGGCAATAGCCTTTACCGGTCGGGCTTACATGAATGTTAGATAGCGCGATAAAATGAGCGGGAACACCCTCGATCGACTCTGCCTCTACCAGTTCCGCCAGAGTGATTGAGTCAAGCGTCTGGGCAACGGCATCGCGCACACGCGCCCAGAGATACTTCGTTTTGCACGAGTCGAGGAAACTGCATATCTGGGTCATCTCCCCCTCCACCGCGCAGATCATCGGCGAAATCGGCCCCTCCAGGATGCGCACGACCTCACCCATGGATATCTCCCCAGGAGCACGACTCAAACGATACCCACCATGCGCCCCTCTCGTGCTTACTACCAGCGGGGGCTCGGCCTCGCGCAGCAGCTTGACTAGCTGCTCCAGGTATGCCAGCGGCAGCGACTCAGACTGCGAGATATCGGTCAACGAGCGAGGGCGGTCGCCGTAATGCCGAGCCAGATCGACCATGATCCGTACACCATACTCGCCTTTCGTCGATACCCGTAACATTATGGCTTCTCCCTTCGCGTTAATCGCCTGCAATATATCGTGTCGCGTCTGTTTCCTTTTTAATTAATCCGACCTTTATACTAGGATATATTCTAACACTTGAGAAAGATGACGTCAACTTTTACGCCCTACCACGATCTGACGCGTCCCCCTGCCAAACGGCTTCCAATCGTAATCACCATAAATCGCGTCTATCCGAAAGCCCGAGATCAGAAAGAGCAGCTGCAGCTCACGCGGAAAAAACACATGCATATCCAATCTGGTGAGGTAGCGCTCGTTCTCCCCTGTGGCAAAAAACTTCTCATGCGTCCAGACAATATGCTGCGTCTGCTCTATAACCTCGTACTTGCGGCTGCTATACAGCAGCATGGTAAATTCGTCGTCCGGCCCATTAATCTCACCTTCCATGTAGACATGCGAGGGCCGGTTGAGCGCGTCGCTCAGATAATCAATATCTGGCAGGAAGGTGTCGACGACAAAACGACCTCCCGGCCTCAGGTGATCATACGTGTTTTTAAACGTGGCTATCTGCTGTTCAAGCTCATACAAATGACATATCGAGTTGAAGGGCAGCAGGATAAGATCAAACAGTCCTTTATTAGGCAGCTGATAATCGCTCATATCGCCCTCGTACAGTGTGACGCGCCGCTGCACCTGCTCCGGCTCCAGAGCCAGCTTGCGCCTGTACGCCGTCAGCATCTCCGGCGCAATGTCCAGCCCCTCCAGCGCGAAATTGCCAGGACCCCTCAGCAGCTCAATACCAATACGCCCGCTGCCACAGGCCAGTTCCAGCACACGATCCGGCGTAAAACGCATCACCAGTTCACGCCAGAAAGGCACATCCTGCTCAGACTGCTCCTGGTACTCCAGGTCATAATCGCTGACGCGCTCGTAATATTCTCCTACCGCGTAGGCCATGTTGTGTTTCCTCACTCAAATTGAGCAAAAAAAAGCATACAAAGACAAGCAAGAGGAAATTTCTTCAAAACTGAAGCACAAATTTTCCGCAGTAGAGCTTACCACAAGCGTCAATCAAACCGCAAATTCGGAGCACCCTGCCCTGGTCCCTACAATCCCGCCTCTTCGTGCAAACGCTTAATATCGACGCCCAGCCCGGCTACCATCAAATACACCTGCGAAGCTGCCGCCGCCAGGCGTTGATTGACTCGCCCCAATATATCGCGATACAACCGGCCAAGCGCATAGGCTGGCACAATCCCCAGTCCAACCTCATTACTCACTACCACCAAAATCTTCCGGGGCGCAAGCCTGGCAAATTCAGCCAGCAAGTCATCGATCACGG
>JAFMRP010000795.1 GCA_017354095.1 Ktedonobacteraceae bacterium | reverse complement strand
GGGGCATATGTGCCCGCATTGTGACTACTGGCAGTTCTCACGCGTGCCAAAGAAGCTCTATGGGCAGATGGAGCGGAATCACTTCCACGAAGGACACCTAGAGACGAGCGAAGAGGACGAGATCCCAACGATCACGAACACACTGAACCTGGAGGAGCAGTACCCGCTGCGCAACTGCGTGGAGCTCCGGTTTACCTGCCTGTTTTGTTCGTGTCCGATGGGCTCTGTGTACCGAGGAGAAGAGGAGAACGAACGCACTGGCCAGCGCTACGTGAAGACACGCTACTACTGCCGCCAGTGTGACTACTGGCAGATTGCCAAGATACCACGCAAGCTGGCTGAATCAGTGAGTAGCCAGGGCCAGCCAATACTACAGGAAGCATAAGCCCGCATTCATCACCACCCTTGTAAGGGAGTTCCGCATGTTGCGGGCTCCCTTTTTTGTGTCTGATCCATTGCCCCGAATATGGCATAATAGAGAAAGGAGAGCAATCAAGGAGTCAAGCACAGAAAGGGCGACAGCATGGGCATTGTCATCAAGCGCATGGATCCACAGGGCAATATCGTGTTTTGTACCATCGTGGAGGATGTGCGAGATGCCATCTACGAAATTGTGCAGGCGATCGAAGCCATGCCTGCACAGTGCCGCTTAGAGATCTCCAAAGAACCTGTAGCGCAGCCCGTTACTGAACAGATCCACTGGCAGAAAAAGAAGCCACGGTAACACCCCTTGCAAGGGAGCCTCATATGGAGTGCTCCCTTTCTTTGTTCCCTCACCAAAAAACAGGCTCCTTCCATTTTGCCCGCTAGGCAATTTGTATTTTCTCTGCTATACTGGCTACTACTAACGTGCATTAGTCAAAGCTTAGCTATCACTGAAGAGAGGGCAGTTAACATGCCACTTGACGGTCAGCCCATACTTATTTGTCCGGTGTGTGGCCAGCACTACCGATTGATCTGGGAGCCCTGGGCACATGGTAACCCGTTCATCGGAAGGCCTGATACTGAGATCGCTATCGAGCTTCCCTGTAAGCATCCTTCTAGAGAGACGTACTTGAACGAAGATTACTCAGGCGTTCGCGCTGTTCCGCTGAACAATCCGCCCAAGGATCAACAAGAGAAGTAGGCCGATGATGGAAGAAACAACCATTCCTGCAACGATTGTTACCAGCTCGCCGGTTGACGTGACGATAGCCGCATGGTTGCACGAAAAAACGCAGCGCAGCCATTCTGTAAAGACCAGGGTGGCCTATGCGGATACACTGAGTGTCTTTCGTGCTGCATTGCAGCAGCAAGGGCTTGATCTTGATCGTGTCGCTGGCCAGGATGAGCGCAGCGCCGTCGCCCTCATTGCACAGCAGTATGCGGCCTGGTCAAGAGTAGGAAAGCAGATCGCCGCCACGACGTTCAACCAGCGCCTTGCGATCCTCAGCAGTTTTTATGAGTATGCCAAACGGCATGAGCTGGTAGAGTACAACCCCATAGAGCGCATAGAGCGGGCAAAAGTTCAAGCGTATGGCAGCGCTCAGCCGCTCGGTACCTCTGAGACAGCACAGGGATTACAGGCCATCGATCGTACTTCCTTGCAAGGGCGCAGAGATTACGCCCTGCTAGCGGTGCTGCTCCAGACCGGGCGCCGACTCTCAGAAGTGCAGGCTTTGACCTGGGGCAATGTGAAGATGAGCCAGGGGAAAGTCACGCTCACGTTTGAGCACTGTAAAGGTGATAAAACGATGGTTGATACTCTGGCCAAGCCAACCAGCGAGGCCCTGATTGCCTGGCTACATAGGCACTATGGGCGGGCACTGGGCAAGCTCGCAAAGGAGACGCCGCTGTGGGTATCGCTGGCGAAAGGCCCCAGCCATGGCAGGCAGCTTGGTATCCAGGCAATAGCTGACATTTGCAAGAAGTGGCTAGGCACCAGCAAGGTACACACGATGCGTCACACCTTCGCCCATACGATGGAGGCAGCTGGTGCCAGTGTGAGCGAAATACAGGCAAGACTTGGACATGAGAGCCTGGCAACGACCGGGCGCTACCTCGCCCGCTTAAAGCAAGCTGATAATAAGCACGCTGAAACACTGGCCGCCATGCTGGGTATTGAGTAGCTCAGGCAAGGGCGAAGGGAACATGTATGTTACTTTCTGCTTGCTTCTTGACATCAATAAATGCTCATGTTATGTTTGTTGAAACAATGTTTTATGAGGTCATTCTATGACACTGAAAGAGTTTCGGGTAGAGCTCGGGTGGAACCATAAAAAACTGGCAGAGGAAGCGGGCTTATCCAGGCAAGCTATTAGCCATGCTGAATCGGGCCAGAGGATTAGCGCTATCACCGCGAAAGCGCTCGCTGATGCCTTGAGTAAAGGCTATGATCGCCAGATCCTGGTACGTGAGATTGAAGGATTAAACATTGTCTGAGGTCCGCGGTTCAAGTCCGCGCATCCCGACGTTGCGGGAGTAGCTCAGTTGGTAGAGTACCTGCCTTTCTTTATGAAGAGTACCTGTTGAGAGATGGAGAGTACCTGCTATGTGGAATTTGCCAAAAACAAAAAAAGATGAGCAAGCTTTACAAGCTCACTCATCAAGAAGAGCGGGAGACGGGACTCGAACCCGCGACAGCCTGCTTGGAAGGCAGGTACTCTACCAACTGAGCTACTCCCGCAACGTCGGGATGCGCGGACTTGAACCGCGGACCTCCTGGTCCCAAACCAGGCGCGCTACCAACTGCGCTACACCCCGGGTCTAACGCTCCGCACTATACCATGCTCGCGGTAACCTGTCAAGCCCCAGAGAACTTAGGCTCCCACCAAAAATTAGCGGCTAAGCAATATCACTGTCTACCTGCTTATGAAAAGAGACAGTGAGTTCACCTACGACTAGTACCTGGTCCCCCTCGAGAGATCGGGGATCGAAGTGTGCATGAGCTATCTCCAGGCTCAGATCAAGAATGCTTGCTCTGTCCTCTTGAGAACGGTTGTATTTCTGGCTAACACATCATCAAGCGGATCGGGGATGCAGATTCGTGCCGAGGCTGGGCCACTATGCGCTCCCACATTCCGATTGTAGAGAAAAGACGTGCGATAATGAAGGTATTTCCGCGCCTTTGACAAGCAATGTAAAGAGGAAAGATCGAATGACATTACATGAAGGACACCTTCTGGATCCCATCAGCTGGAAGCTGCTGAAGGAGTTGCAGGAAAACGCGCGAATGTCTTTTCGGGAATTGGGGTTGCGCGTGGGGCTTTCTGCTCCAGCAGTGATTGAGCGAGTGAGGCGAATGGAGGATGCCGGGATCGTGCGTGGCTATCGGGCTGAGATCGATCTGGAGAAAGTAGGGCTACCCATTATGGCATTTATCCGCATGAGTACACCAAGAGAGAAAAGCGGACTGGTAAGTAAACAACTGCAGGATATTCCTGAGATACTGGAGTGCCACCGGGTGGCTGGGGACGATTCGTTTCTCATGAAAGTGGGCGTTGCTTCAATGGAGCA
>JAFMRP010000794.1 GCA_017354095.1 Ktedonobacteraceae bacterium | reverse complement strand
TTGTACAGGATATGCATCTGGGCAACGGCCTGCCCTGGTCCATTCCCATCACGCTTTCCACGACGACCGAGCAGGCCGCGCAGTTGAAAGAGGGCGAGCCGGTCGCGCTGGTCAACGGCGCAGGCGAGCTGCAAGCCGTTCTGCAGGTACAGGAAAAATATACATACGACAAGCGCCTGGAGGCTCGCAGCGTGTATCGCACCGAAGAGGAAGCACATCCGGGCGTGCGGGTGCTCTATCAGCAGGGCGACGTGCTGCTCGGCGGGCCGGTGCGCGTTGTAGCGCTGCAGCAGCAGGTATTCGCGCATTACCGCTACACACCGGAGCAATCGCGCCAGCTCTTTACCGAGCGCGGTTGGAAGCGCGTCGTAGGTTTCCAGACCCGCAATCCTGTGCACCGCGCGCATGAATATATCCAGAAGTGCGCCCTGGAGATCGTCGATGGACTCTACCTGCATCCACTGGTGGGAGATACCAAGCAAGACGACATCCCCGCCGACGTGCGCATGCGCTGCTATGAAGTGCTGCTGGAAAACTACTATCCAGCCGACCGTGTCGTTCTGGGCGTGCTGCCAGCCGCCATGCGTTACGCGGGCCCGCGTGAGGCCATTTTCCACGCCCTGATGCGCAAGAACTACGGCTGCTCCCACTTCATCGTTGGCCGCGACCATGCCGGCGTGGGCAATTATTATGGCACCTACGATGCCCACCACATCTTCGCCGAGTTCGACGCGGAGAAGCTGGGTATCACACCGCTCTTTTTCGACCATACATTTTTCTGCCGCAAGTGCGATGCTATGGCTTCGTCGAAGACCTGCCCGCATCCCAACGAAGATCATGTCACGCTCAGCGGCACCAGAGTCCGCCAGATGCTACAGGCCGGCACGCAGCCACCGCGCGAGTTCTCCCGGCCAGAAGTAGCACAGATCTTGATCGAATCGATGCGGCAACCCGCATAAGCTTCGATCATCACAAGGAGAAGCTCGCATGAAGATCCTACGCGCACCCTTCTGGCACCTCGCCCTACTCATAGGCCTGCTCGGCAGTATTCTGGCGGCCTGTGGCGGTCAGGGCGACTCATCGCAACCAACGGTTCGCCTTGGCTACTTCCCTAACCTGACACATGCAGCAGCAGTTGTAGGTGTCGCCCAGGGCCTATTCACGAAAGCGCTCGGTCCGAACGTCAAGCTGCAGACGACCACGTTCAACGCCGGTCCCGCTCTGATCGAGGCCCTGCTGGCCCGGAGCCTCGATATTGGCTACGTTGGACCCAATCCGGCCATCAATGGCTATACGCAAAGCAAAGGTGCCGCATTGAGAATCATTGCAGGCGCCTCCAGCGGTGGTGCGCTCTTCGTCGTCAGGCCAGCAGCCAACATTCAAAGCGCGAAGGATCTGGCCAACAAAAAGCTGGCTTCTCCCCAGCTTGGTGGAACACAGGATGTAGCGCTGCGCTACTACCTGCAGCAGAACGGATTAAAAACGGCGGATAAGGGCGGCAACGTGCAGATTGTCCCGACCGATAACGCGAACATTGTCACCCTGTTCAAGCAAGGGAAGATCGATGGCGCCTGGGTGCCCGAGCCCTGGGCGACCAAGCTCATCTCCGAAGCGGGCGGCAAAGTCTTCGTCGACGAGCGCAGCCTCTGGCCCAACGGGAAATTCACGACCACCGTCATCGTCGTGCGAAAGGAATTTCAAGACCAGCATCCTGACCTGGTCAAAAAGTTCCTGCAGGGACATGTTGATAGCGTGCAATACATCCATGACCACCAGACGGAAGCATTGAATACAGTCAATAGCGAAATAAAACGTATTACCGGATCTTCCACACCACAGAGTGAGTTACAGCAGGCGGCCGCCAACGTGGACATCACGTATGATCCGGTCACCAGCACACTCATCCAATCAGCCGACCGGGCCTACGCGCTGGGCTTTCTGAAAAGCAAGCCAGACCTGGCAGGGATTTACAGTCTGCAGGCGTTGAACGACGTGCTCTCGTCGCGCGGACTGGCCAAAGTCAGCGGGCCATAGGCACGCGTCAGGCGGCTCACAGGGAGGGTAACAAGCGATGTTACGTCAGGCAAGCATCACCGAAGAGCAGTTTACAACCGACACGGAGAAAGCGCGAGGAATCTCGCTCAAGATAGAAGGGATTAGCAAGATATTCAGTGGGCGCACGCAAGATGTAGAGGCGCTGCGCCCGGTGGATCTGGAGATCAAGGCGGGAGAATTCGTTTGCCTGGTGGGGCCGAGCGGCTGCGGGAAATCGACGCTGCTCAGCATTATCGCGGGCCTGGAAACGGCGAGTAGTGGCGCGGTATGGGCCGGAGGACAGCGCGTCACCGGACCGGGAACGGACCGGGTGTTACTCTTCCAGGAGGCGGCTCTTTTCCCCTGGCTGGACGTGCAGAGCAATATTGAATTTGGGCTGCGCCAGGCGGGTATACCGTCCAGCAGGCGCGTGGAGATCGCACAGCACTTCATCAAGCTGGTCCACCTGCAAGGCTTCGAGCGCAGCTACATCCACCAGCTCTCGGGCGGCATGCGTCAGAGGGCCGCTATCGCGCGCGCGCTGGCCATTGATCCCGTCGTGCTGCTCATGGACGAACCATTTGGAGCGCTGGACGAGTTCACGCGCGACAAACTACAGGCCGAGCTAGAAACGATCTGGCGCGAGACGGGCAAGACCATCGTTTTCGTGACGCATAACGTACGCGAAGCGGTAGCCCTGGGAGATCGCGTCGTGGTTTTCGCGCCACGTCCTGGCCGCATTATTCGTGATTTTCCCATTCGCCTGCCCCGGCCTCGTTCGCTGGAAGATCACGCGCTGGTGGACCAGGCGGCCGATATTCTGGCGGCGCTCACGGACGCAATGGAGGAGCAGCAGGAGGTTGTCTATGGCCAGAAGTATTAGCGCATCGACCAGTTCGACCGGCGCAAGAAAAGCGGTCTGGTGGAAAACCTGGCTGCGGAGGCTGGCATTCTATGCGATCATCCTGCTGCTATGGAATACGCTGGTCAATCTGAACATCTGGCCTTCCTATGTGCTTCCTCCGCCGCTGGAGATATTGAATTCGCTGGCAGGCGGCATCGCCAGCGGGGAATATATTCAGGGCGCGCTGGCCAGCCTGCTGCGGCTGATCATCGGCTACGCCATCTCGTTCGGGCTCGGCACCATCCTGGGTCTGCTGATCGGGCGTTACCGGGTCGCGCAAGAGACGCTTGGCTCACTGGTTCTCGGGCTGCAGGCCCTGCCAAGCGTCTGCTGGCTGCCGCTGGCCATCATCTGGTTTGGGCTAAGCGAGCAGGCGATCATCTTTGTGGTGGTGATGGGGGCGCTGTTCTCGATCACGCTGGGCGTTGATAACGGGATCAAAAACACGCCGCCGATCTACCTGAAAGCCGCGCGCACCCTGGGCACGAGCGGACTGGCGCTGGCAACGCAGGTGATTCTGCCGGCGGCGCTGCCCTCGATTGTCAGCGGTCTCAAGCAGGGCTGG
>JAFMRP010000132.1 GCA_017354095.1 Ktedonobacteraceae bacterium | reverse complement strand
GGCCTGCACCTGCCTGTCTGGGTGGCCGGAGTCGCGCTCGCGCTCAATACAGCCCTGATCGCCATTCTGCAAACGATACTCGTGCGCCTGCTTGAGCCGATGCGCCGCACGCGCGCGCTGATTATCGTGGGCTTTATATTGTGCGGCTGGTGCCTCCTGTATATTCTGGCCCTGGTCCTGCCGCGCTGGCTGCTCATCCCATACATCATTATCGTGACGTGCATCCAGGCGTTTGGTGAGGCCATCCATGCACCCACGTCGAACGCACTGGCGGCAGAAGCCAGCCCACAGGAGCTGCGCGGTCGCTATCTTGCCGTCTACCAGTTCTCCTGGGCCATCGCCGGCATTCTGGCTCCGGGTATGTTCACCCTGCTATTTAGCGTCTCTCCCGCGCTGCCCTGGGGCGGCACTGCCATAATTATTTTGCTGGCCAGCCTGGCCATCTTCGGCATCGAGCCGCACCTTCCCCCCCGGGCAGTACGCTCCCGCGAATCACAGAAAGATGCTTTAAAGCAAGCACCAGCTCCCAGTGAGGATAGGACGAAAGCTTGATTAAGGTTCAGGTGAGGGAAACAAAGCGGGAGGTGCAGGAGGGCGGCTGCCTCTCCGCTCGGCTGACGGCGCAGCCGTAGCTGCAAAAGCAGCGTTGCCGAGCGGAACAAGAGGGGCCCTCCTGCCGGGGTCTGGGGTGTCCCCAGAAATCCTTTTTTACCTTTTCTTTTCTCGCCGCCTGCGGCGGCGAGAAAAGAAAAGCATTTAAACGGCAACGTTAGTAGACCTGCCATAAGGCTTGTCAGGATCAATCAACACATTCACGCAGGCAGGCAAACCAGAAGCAAACGCACGTTCAAGCGCCGGACGAATATCCTCGGGCCGCTCCACCAGTTCGCCATAGCCCCCCAGAGCCTCAACCATCTTATCGTAGCGAATGCCAGGGGCAAGCTCTGCTGCGGTGGCATGTCCGATGATGGCTTTTTGTGGATGCTTGATCTGACCCCAGGCACCGTCATTGCCAATAACGGAGACAACAGGCAGCTTCTGCCGTACCATGCTCTCGAACTCCATCCCGTTCAGACCAAAAGCCCCGTCACCATGCAGGATCAGCACGCGCTTCCCAGGCCGGGCAAGCTGCGCCGCCATCGCGAAGCCGGTGCCGGTGCCCAGGCAACCCATAGGACCGGCATCAAGCCAGTAACCAGGCTTGGCGACATTAATGACCCTGCCGCCATAGCTGACAATATCTCCACCATCACCAACCACCGTCGTTTCCTCGTCGATAAAATCGCGGATCTCACGACAGAGGCGCATCGGATGAATGGGAGAGGCATCGGAGTTCAGAGCCGCGCTATCACGCTCAATCGCGCGTCGCTCCTCGCTACGAATAAATGAAAGCCACTCTTCTGACGACAGCTGGCGTGTGGCCTCTGTAAGCTGGCTCATACTCAGCCCGACATCACCAACCAGCCCTACCGCCGCCCCGCGATTGACGCCTACATCCTCGCCCGCCAGGTCAAACCAGATCACATTGGCATCGGCGGGGATGAGCGGAGGCTGACCATGATTGAGACGAAAATCCATGCGCGTTCCAATCGCCAGAATAGTATCAGCCCTCTCCAGCGCTTTGCGGCGTGCAGCAGTGAAGAAGAGAGGATGCGTGGGAGCAAGGCAGCCGCGCCCGGCCCCATTGAGAAAGACGGGAGCCTGGATGCGCTCGGCCAGCTGTCGCAGCGGCTCAGCGGCATCGCACCACCAGACGGCGGTTCCGGCCATAATGACCGGTCGCTGCGCCTTCTCCAGAAGAGAGGCCGCCTTGACAACCAGATCCGGGTCAGGGGCGATCCGACCGCCAGCGCGATAGTGAGCGGGCTCCCCGGGATCAAATAGCGTCTCTGTCTCACTGAAGCCATTCAGAATATCCATCGGGACTTCGAGAAAGGTAGGTCCAGGCTTGCCGTTGAGCATCTGGCGAAAGGCCGACGCCGTATACTCTGCCAGGCGCGAAGTCTCATGCACGGTGCGCGACCACTTCGTAATCGGGCGCAGCAGGTCAATCTGATTCATCTCTTGCAGCGCGCCTCGATCCCACAGCGAGAGCGGAGCGGCACCGCCGATTACCAGCACCGGACTGCCGGCCAGGTAAGCATTGGCAACACCGGTCACGCCATCAGTAACGCCGGGACCAGCTGTCAACAGCGCGACGCCTGGCTTGCGTGTACATTTGGCCCAACCCTCAGCAGCATGCACCGCTGCCTGCTCGTGGCGCGTGTCGACAACGCGAATCCCCTCGCGTAAACACCCATCATAGATTGCCGCAATATGACCACCGCTCAAGGTAAAGACAACCTCAACGCCTTCCTTTTTGAGCGTTTTGGCCACCAGCCAGCCACCGTGTATCATACCCATAAATAAAAACTCCTCTTTCTGCGCTGATCCGCTATCGTACCCCGCACCCTTCCTGCTAATCTCCCATTATCTCATTTTTTCTCTATCCTTTGTAGGAGTAGAATCACACATAAGGCATCGCCAGCCACAAAGCGCCGGGTACCCATCATATTAATTTTAATACGCATCCCCTTGACATCTACAAGCTTTTTGGGTAACTTACTTATAAGTAACTGTATCATATAAGGTAGGAGCATACGTATTATGATTGGATTGCCTCCTGGCTCGAAGAGATACAGGCAGGCCCCTCGCGGCGAGATGTGTAGACGAGAGCTTTCCATTTGAGACAAGAAAAAAAAGGAGAACGCAATGGACAGGCAACAGACTTTTTCCTGGGATGAGGCGATTTCTGGCGCCCCTTTACCTCCATTGGTAGACCCACCAGGTGGCATCCCTCATGAACATCCGCTGGTTCACTGCTATCGTGCATATGGGCCGATATTCCGCACGCAGGGAGCAGGGTCAGAACCCCAGACGATTCTGGCGGGACCAGAGGCGAATGTCTTTATGGCCCGCCATGAAGATGAGTTCTTTACTACCCGAGAGCACTGGCAGCAATTCGACGCTGTCATCAGTCAGGGATCGGAAAGTTCCCTGACTGCCGCGCGGGATGGAGAGGCCAACCGCCAGCGGCGAGCCCGGAGCAGCCGAGAGTGGTCACGGGCTCGCGTCCTGGATCAACTTGAGCAGCTTACTCAGATCACTACTGAATACATGCAGCGCTGGCAGCCAGGAGCGCGTATCGCCGTCCACAACCAGTTTCGCCGCATCGTTGCTGAACAGCTTGGCCGTCTGCTCGTAGGCGTATCTCCAGGGGAGTATCTTGATGATTTTGTGATCTACCTCAACACTGCTATTGCCAACACGCTTACCACTGGCAGCCGTGAGCAGGCTCCCGGCCTCGACGCTCCTGCATACCAGAGAGCGGCTGAGCGTGTGAACGAGTTCGGACGCCTGGCCTATGAAGCACACCTCTCGCATCCCCAACCCAATGGCAAACCCGACATGATCGATGAAGCCATGCAGGCCACAGCACAGTACCCGGAATCGTATCGTCAGGCCATCCTCTCAAAAGTGGCCCTCGGCCCCATGCTCGCAGGTATCGACACGGTTGCCAACTCTCTCACGTTCATGCTCTACGCGCTGCTGGCTCATCCCGAGGCGGGTAAACGCGTACAGGCAGAAGTGGAGATCGCTTTTCAAAATGGACCTCTTAGCCGGGAAACCCTGCAACAGATGCCAGCGCTCAATGGAGCCATGAGGGAGACTCTGCGGCGCTATCCGGTCGCAGGCGGGCATCTCTGCCGGGTTGCCAGACCGCTCACCATCAACGGCTACCGTCTTGATCCTGGCACTGATGTCTATGTCGCGATGACGGTTCCTCATTTTCTGGAGGAATACTATCCCAATCCGCTGCAGTTCGACATTGATCGGTTCCAGCAGCCGCGTAACGAACACCGAAGCCCGGGGGTCTTTGCTCCCTTTGGACTGGGCAATCACACCTGCCTGGGAGCGGGTATCGCCGAGGTGCAGTTGCAGGTGACGATGGCAACCCTGTTGCATAGTCGCACATTCCATCTCGATCCCCCCGACTACCAACTCAGCATCGAGGAGCACCCTACTCCTGTTCCAGCCAACTTCTTTGTCACCAGCTCACCCACCCTTCGGCATTCACATAGCTGATTTCTCCATCCACCGCATAAACAAATGACCACGATACAAATCACTAATCGCGTGCCCATCGGAAATGTAGGCCCCCCTTGCGGGGGGCCGGTTCGCCACCTATCAACCTTCGTGCCCACCCAACCTGTAAGGCCACCCCTTGCCTTCCATCAAAGGATTGGGAATAGTACGTTGTTATTTCTCTGTATAATAGCCCAGAGATTGCTGATATTTGTGTGATATAAGCTACGTATTATAGATTGCGCGGTAGAAGATTTGACATACATATCTGCACCACTTACACTAGAGATAATTGATCATCCGCATCGCCGGGTGGGGGCCTGATTCGATGAGTATTATCTATTGTCCACAATGCAAAAGCGTGCTGCCCGATACCGCGCACTTCTGCGCCATGTGCGGCAAAAGCATCCCACCTGCGGGCAACCAGTCGTTTAGCAATAGAGATCAGGAAGAGACGCTGCCCGGCATGCAATCGCGGGCACAGGACCGTGGAGCAACACTCACAACGCCGCTGTTCTACGACCAGTGGCAACCCTATCCTTTCAACAAGGCTGGCAACATAGCGGAAGATGACCCGGCAAGCCATCTCACCTGGCATAAAGTGGTTGAGCACCAGCGGCCACACCTGCCCGTTATGTATCCTCCACGCCCCGCGCGCCCCTCATGGCTCATGTCCCTCTACAGTCGTACACTGCGACATCCCAGGCTCTTCTTCTGGATCAGCCTGCTCGCTGTAGTAACACTGCTGCTGGGAGGAGTCTTCGGCATCCTGACCTCGCTGGGACGAGTGCGTAACTCTGGTGATAACGCGATCTCTTTGCAAGTAACGCCGGGCAGCGCCGTGGCGGGCGCGACTATCACGCTCCACGGCACACATTTTACGCCGCGTGGTCGCATTGGCATATCACGTGATGCCTCTATCCCCATCACTGACACAGGCGATAGAGTAACCTTCGATGCCGATACCAACGGCAATTTTACCAATACCGTGATCGTCGGGGAAGACTGGGGGAACGGGCCGCACAACATTAACGCCGAGGACGCGCATACACACACCATTGCCTCCTTCTCTATCCTGGTACTCGGCCAGAACTCGGCGCTGCGCCCGGCTCACCTGAGCATCTCACAAAATACGCTCGATCTCGGTTCAGGTGATTCCGCCCTGAATAGCGCTCGAGTTATCACACTCACCAACAGTGGAGGCGGCCAGTTAAGCTGGCAGAGCCAATCATCGCAGCCGTGGCTGCAGCTTACCCCGCAAAGAGGCCAGGCAACTCATGGCATCTCATCCCAGGTCACCATCGCGGCCAATCGCATCGATATGCACCCCGGCGTCTACAAGGGTCAGTTGCTTTTCACTTCGGAGGCCGGGGACGTTCCACTGGATGTACAGATGCAGGTGACACCACTCGATCCAGCTAACTCGGCCATGCTGCAGTTGAGCCCGGCGGTCCTCTCATTCACGGGTAGCGACGGCGAAGCCTCGCTCGCGCCACAGGAGATGAAGGTGAGCAATCCTGGCGTACTGCCACTAAACTGGACGGCTACCACCGATGTGCCCTGGCTTTCTGTCGCGGAGAAGAGTGGCATGATCCAGCCAGGCAGCAGTGCCCAGGTTGGTGTGTTCGTCAATATTGCCTCACTGCTGCCTGGCACGTATCGCGGCACCATCACGTTTAACGGGCAGGGCAATGCGGTAAAAGACAGCCCGCAGAATGTCTATGTTAGCGTGACTATCGAGCCGCGCTGCGCCTTGCAACTCTCACCCAATATCCTGACCTTCTCCGGCGCCTTCCAGCAGGGTGAGCCTGCGGCGAAAAAGATCAGCATCACCGGAACGCGCGAGTGCAGCGCGCCGCTCAACTGGAACGCGAGCAGCAATGCCAGCTGGCTCACCCTGAGTACCAATCATGGCACGACCCCTTCATCGCTGTCTGCTGGCATCGATGTCGCTGGCCTGCGCCCCGGCACCTATAACAGTTCGATTGCGTTCCATTCAGCAGCTGGCACCCAGACGTTGCCGGTAACCCTTTCACTGGGCCAGTCGGATGTACCTGCACTCTCGACCTCGACATCTTCGCTGAATTTCAGCGCGCTCGCGGGTGCAGGCGGCTCAACCAGTTCACAACCGATCACCATTACAAATAGCGGTGGGGGAGTGCTCAACTGGCATGTCAGCCCCAACACGACGATGGGGGGCGACTGGTTGAAGGCTTCACCCATCGCGGGCACGTTGCCGGCTGGACAATCCGTGACCGTTGATGTCAGCAGCACATTGCTGAGTGGGCTCTCTCCCGGCACCTATACCGGAGCAATTACGATTACCGGTACAGATAGTACAGATCGCGCTATCGCCGGCAGCCCGCAAACGATCCCGGTACAATTTACAGTCAAGCAGTTGTGTGGCATCAGTGTGCCACCAGCACTGAACTTTACTGGCAGCATCGGGCAGACACCGGCAGCACAGTCTATAACACTCAAAGCGGTCGGAGCCTGCGCTCATCCGCTCACCTGGAACGCGCAGAGCAGCACGGCCAGCGGTGGCTCATGGCTGGCGATCACACCAGATTCGGGCAGCGTCAGTCCCAATCAGAACGCCACGGCGCGCGTCAGCGTCTCTTCAGCGGGGCTGGCTGCTGGAACATACCGGGGCACCATCACCATCAGCGCGGTAGACAGCGTAACACATGCTCCGGTGAGTACACCCCGGAAGATCGAGGTGACGCTCAATGTGCAGGCGGCTTGCACATTACAGGCGGCTTCGCCAACAAACATGAGCTTGAGCGCCGAGGCGGGCGGTGGAGCGGTCACGCGAACGTTTAGTATCGGCGTAAACGGGCAATGTGGCAGCGGCATAACGCTGCAAGCCAGTGCCAGCACTATAACCGGCTCGGGCTGGCTGTCCGTCTCGCCCCAGACCGCGAAAGTCACACCAGGCGGCACAACCAGCTTCACCGTCCAGGCCAGACCTGGCACGCTCACAGCTGGATCTTATGCCGGAAAGATCTCGATCGGAGCCGCTGGCGGCGCCCTGTCCGGCAGTCCTCAGCAGGTGAATGTCTCGCTGGCCATCAATGCGCCGCCAGCGCTGGATATAGCGCCCAACAACCTGGCCATTAATGTGGATAGCGGGCAGAGCTCATCACAACCTATCACGATCAAGAATACCGGTGGTATGCCGGTGAACTGGAACGCGAAGCTGGCGGGCGGCGCGCCGTCCTTTGTCTCGCTGTCTCCTACCTCAGGTAACAATGTAACAGCGGGCGGAAGCACGACCCTGACGGTCGATGTTGACGCTGCGGGGATAACAGGTGGGAGCAGCTTTACTACCAGCATCATAATTAACGCGACCAGTCCAACAACGAACCAGCCGGTTACCGGCAGCCCGGCCACCATCTCCGTAACGATCAATGTGGCCGGGCCATCAGAGCAAGCCACGCCGTCCTCGGCTCCACGCGGAGCGCGCTCGCCTACGCCGGCACCCACTCCAGAGGCGACCCGGCGCTCCACCAGCTCGCCTACCCCAACATCCACTCCAGAGTGAACCGTCCGATGAACTTTCACAGATGAAATTTCAGGAAAAAATCTGGTCTGACATGGTCATTAGAACGTTAAGGGCGAGGTGGGAGTCCCGCTGGCTCGAACAGTTCAATGAGATTGCCTGAAGGATCTTCAACCCAGATTTGCTGGCCTCCTGGCCCTCTGACGATGTCATCTCGCCGGAAATGCACTCCTGCCTGTTTGAGCGTCTCCATCACGGCTGGCAGATGCTCCACCTCGATGACCAGGCGATTCCAACCACCAGGAGAAGGACGCTGCCCGTCAGGCAGAGAACGGGCTCCCGAGCTTTGTGGGCCGCTGAGCAGGAGATGGAGATCCCCCCGTGCTACCTGGGCAACCGCCGGACTGGCGTTGAATTCCAGCGTAAATCCCAGATGGCGCGTGTAGAAGGTAATTGCTTGTTCAACATCCTCAATCATATAGCGAATGCGTGCCATATCATTCTCCTTTTCTTCAAGAACCATGTTCCTTCGATGAGTTCTTTGCAGGGACCCCTTCCTCGACCTGGGGCCGCAAAGTCCCTTCTTGTTTCCAGCCCGCAGCCAGTTTGCAATACGTTCAGCTTACGGTCTTCTGTTCCGAAACGGTCTCCTGGCGCTCTTGCTCCAGCAAGGTGAGCAGCAGCCGAATGCGCACATCCAGTTGGCTAGCCAGTTGATCGAAGACCTGTTGTCGCTCCGCTTCCGATCCTTCTGCCGCGCCAGGGTCGGGCAAACTCCAATGCATCGGCAGCGCGTCTCGCCAGGTGGGACACCGCTCGCGAACCCGATCACAGAGCGTGATCACGCGATCAAACGACTGACCCACAAACAGCTCCAGGGATTTGGGCGCCGACTGGCTCATCTGGACGCCCCGTCGGGCAAGCGTGCGGATCGCCAACGGATGGACCGCCTGGGCAGGATGACTCCCGGCACTCAACGCCTGGACCTGTCCCTGGCTCAGCTGACCCACCAGCGCCTCGGCCATCTGAGAGCGAGCGCTGTTGCTCGTACAGAGAAACAGCAGACGCGGCGGAGGACCGTCAAAGTGCCATTGCGTGCGACTCCCTGGAGGAATCGCTTCCCCCAGGCTCGGATGAAGGCTTGACGACGCTTCCAGGTAGAGCGTGTGCAGGCGTTGCAGGTCCAGGCTGTAATAAAACGAGCGCTCATCAGCAGTGCTGCGTCGCTCACGCACCAGGCCCGCCTGGCGGAGCTGGCGTAAGTGGTAGGACACCAGGTTGAGTGGCTGCTTCACCTGCGCCACGAGCTCGGCCACCCGGTAATCACTCCGCGTGAGCTGTTGGAGCAACGTCCACCGCAGATCATGCGCCAGCAGTTTGAGCACCGATGGCGCTGGCTGTTCTCTCATCTGCATCATTTTATTCCAATCCTATTTGAAGCAATCCAATTTAATAATACTATACCCAG